>JBEQBS010000032.1:0-16102 GCA_041639675.1 Rubritepida sp.
CTGCTGGAGCCGATAGGCAACATCCCGCCGGCAGAGGCAGAAGCTCTCTACTACGCAGCCCAGGACAATATGACCCTGGCAGCGTGACTGAAACCAAACAGCCTCCGACAAACCCGGGGCGGTTCAGGGACGGCCCCCCGGGGGTGTCGTCGCCCTGTCCTGATTGCAATCAACCCCCATGGACGGCGTCTGTAAGGTGGTGGCCCTGGGGGCGTCTATTCCACGCCATGATGCAGCACCGAGGCTGCCTTTGACCGACAGAAAGGATTTCGTAAGCATGAAAGCTAACTTCATTGCGCTGGGCGGAGGAGCCGCGGTCCTTCTGCTGCTGTCCATGGCGCCCGGCAAAGCCGCGGATGTGCAGGATGAACGCCTTCGCCTTGCGATGATGGACATGATGCCGATGGGTGGCGGCGGAAGCGCGCAGCAGCCAGCAGGCTCTATGCCCGGAATGCTGGGTGCCCAGCCGGCATCCCCGGCACCGGGTGGTGGGATGGGGAACGACATGATGCGCATGGGCGGAGCGGCGCAGCCGCAATCGCCGATGCCGATGCCGATGCCCATGGGCCAGCCGCAGCAGCGGATGTCCGGGTGCCCCATGATGGCGCCGATGATGCAGGGCGGCGCCATGCCGCAGGGAATGCAGGGCGATGCCGGGATGGCTGGTGCGCAGCCCATGGGCAGCTCCGCCGCCCGGCTGGAGGGTCGCATCGCCTTTCTCAGGACTGAGCTGAGAATCACCAACACCCAGGCGCCTGCATGGGAGTCCTTCGCCGCCGCCCTCCGCACCGGACGCGAACACTTGGACGCGGCCCGCTTAGCCTTGCAAGGCAGCGCGACAGGGACGGATCCGATGGACCGCCTCGCGTCCTTCGAGAGCCACCTGAGGGAACGCACGGAAGCCATCCACATCACGCGCATGGCGTTCAGCACGCTCTATGTCCAACTCGACGACGTGCAGAAACGCACGGCGACAACCATCATGCTGCCTTTCATCGGTTCCTTCTGACGCGATGCGAAAGGGCGGACGACCGCGATGGATCCTGGCTGCAGCGCTCATCGGCTCGGCGCTGACCGGGGCCGCAGGGGCGCAGAACGGGTCCGGCGGCCACCTTGGGCACCATCCCGGACAATCGGCGCCTGCCACGGCGGCGCCCGGCCCGACCGCAGTTGCCCCAATGGCGGGCGCTGATGCAGGGTGCGGTAGCATGATGGGCTGCATGGGCGCCGGACCCCGACCCTTCTATGCGTCGTTGCTGGACATGCCCGCGCTGACACCGGAGGCACGCCGCTTCATCGAGGCCGAGGCAGAACGGCGCATAGGTTGGGGCTCCCAGGCGATCATGGCGGGGGAGGCACGTCTGCACCAGGCATTCGCTGCCGATGATCCAGCGGCGGTGCGGCAGGCGGCGGCAGGGGTCCGGGAGGGCCTACTGCTGCTCGAAAGCGGCCTTGCCGCGCTGCGGGCGATCGAGGCCGGAACACCGCCGCGACAAGTGGCCCTCGCCTGGTTCAGGGACCAGCTCGCCCTGCCGGGGGGGGAAGCGGAGATGGTGATGGGTGGCGGCCCCTGGGGGCTATCCTGGTACCACATGACGACGATGGCTTTCCTGGTCGCCGCATTGCTGGGGGCGTTGCTGATCCAGTACGCCCGGATGCGCCGCATTGGCGGGCTGGTCGGGCGCCTAGCGCCCATATCCCCTGGCACCGCCCCAGACTCGGCGCCGGTCGCCGTAAGGGGGGCGGACACGCCGGCAGCGCCGCTCCCGCAGGCCGATGCCGGGCCGCCCGCAACGGCCCCGATTTCGGGTAGGCCGTGGTCGGGTCCGCTCCGCGTCGCAGGCATCTTCCAGGAAACGCCCAACGTCAAGACGTTCCGCCTGATGAGCCCTAAGGGGGGCCACGTCCCCTTCACGCACGAGCCGGGCCAATTCCTGACCATCTTTGCCGATCTCGGCAGCAAGCCGGTGCGGCGATCATACACCATCGCATCCTCCCCCTGTCAGCGGAGCTTCGTCGAGATTTCCGTGAAGCGCGAGGAGAACGGCACAGAATCTCCTTACCTACATGACCAAGTGGCAATCGGCGACCTGCTTCACATTACCGGACCGATGGGAACCTTCACCTTCACCGGCGAGGAGGCGGGCAGCGTCGTCCTGATCTCCGGCGGCATCGGCATCACGCCGATGATGTGCGTGGCCCGCTGCCTCACCGACCGTTCCTTCACCGGCGACATCTTCTTCCTCCATGGCGCACGCACGGTGGAGGATTTCGTATTTCGTGAGGAGCTCGAATACCTTCAGAAGCGGCACCGGAACTTGCATGTCGCAGCAACGGTGGGAAGCGCCTCAGGCCCGGCTTGGCATGGCCCGGTAGGTCCAGTCACGAAGGAGTTCATCGCGCAAGCCGTGCCCGACATCGCCCGGCGCCGCATCCATGTCTGCGGCCCGCCGCCGATGATGGAAGCGGTCAAAGCCTCACTTCTTCAGCTTGGCGTCGCGAGGAACAAGATCAAGACCGAAGCCTTCGGCGCGGCCCAGGGCCGCGTCCCTACTGCCGTGGAGCATGCACCGCCCCGAGCCCTGCCCGCCGAGGCACCGGAAGACCCGCTACCCGACGGTCTTTCACCTGGCGCCGCGCCAACGACGGCAACCGCCCAGGTCGAGTTCACAATCTCGGGCAGGACAGCGCCCCTCGCGCCCGGCCAGTCCGTGCTGGAGGCGGCTGAGGCGGTCGGCGTAGTGATCGACTACTCCTGCCGCGCCGGGACATGCGGCGTATGCGTGGTGCCGCTTAAGACAGGCACGGTGACGATGGAGGTCGAGGACGGCCTGCCGCCGGAGGAGAAGGCAAAGGGGATGATACTGGCTTGCCAAGCGAAGTCGCTTGGCAACCTCGTGGTCGAGGCGTGACCATGGTCGAGAAGGAGCGGCTCGCGGTATCCACGTCCCTAACCGCGGTGGCGCTGTTCGCGCCCGGCTTCCTGCTCCACGCGGCGCCACGCTTCCCGGGCAGCCTGGCCGGTAGCCTGCTCGGCATCGCGGCTGCACTCCTGTTCGTCATGCTGCTAGCCTACTCGCTGGTCAAGCGCATTCCTTGGCTTCGACAGCGGATCGCGCCTGGCGCGATCCTGTCCTTCCACGCCTATGCCGGCGCCGCCGGCGCGGTGCTGGGGATCCTCCATACCGGGCACACCTATCGAAGCCCATTGGGGATCCTGTTGGTGGTGGCCATGCTGGCCGCGGTGCTGAGCGGCTTCGCGGGCCGCTATTACGTGGCGCGGATCGGTAAGGACATCCGCAGCCAGCATCAGGAGCTCGGCGTGCTGCGCGCGCGTTACGATGCGATCGCCGCAAGCAGGGCCGCGGCTCCGCCCGGCGTCCCGATCCCTGCCCTGGTCGCGGGCATCGCCGATCTCGAAGACTCGGTCGGCCGGCGGGAGGCGCTGAAACGAGTGCTTCTCCGGTGGGTCGTGCTGCACGTCGTCGCAGCGCTCGTGCTCTACCCACTGCTGGCGCTGCACATCTGGAGCAGCGTCTACTACGGGCTCAGGTGGCTGCCATGAAGATGACGACCCTGACATATGCGCTGCTGGGAGTCGCAGGCTTGGCGGCGGTCGTCGCGATCCCGGTCAGTATCCACCGCGTGGGATCGGCGGGCGTTCCGCTCTGGAGCATGGCGGCTGTCCCGGGACCGCTTTCGGCGGCACACGACTTCCTCGGCGCGCAATGCGAAGCTTGCCACACCCCGGTCCAGGGGGTTGAAGCGACATCCTGCCTCACCTGCCACGCCACCGCTGCGCCGGAACTGCTGACGAAGCCCTCTACCGCCTTTCATGCGAATGTCGGCGAATGCGCGGGCTGCCATATCGAGCATCAGGGCCGCAACCGCCGGCCGATCACCATGGATCATGCGGTGCTGGTCGGCGTCGGGCACGCCCGGATGGACGAGGTGTCAACCCGCGGCCTGCCAGCCGGCGAGGCGGGCTTTCGCCACGCATTGGCCCGGCTGCAGGCCCTGCTCGATGGCAGCGGGACGGATCTCGTTGGAAGCTCGCCCGCCTCGCGGCTGGCGCCGGCCGGTACGCGCGCCGCGCTCGACTGCGTGAGCTGCCACGTCAATAACGACGTCCACCGAACACTATTCGGCCGGGATTGCCAGGGCTGCCACAACGTGAACGCCTGGACGGTAGCCTCCTACATGCATCCGTCGTCGCGCTCGCAAGATTGCGTGCAGTGTCACCAAGCCCCGCCGAGCCACTACATGATGCACTTCGAGATGATGGACCGCACGATCGCCGGCCAGCCCAACGCGCGCGTCGAGCAATGCTTCCTGTGCCACCAGATCGACGCCTGGAACAATATACGAGGCGTCGGATGGCGGAAGATGCATTGATCCCAGCCACGACGGAACCGTCGTGGCCAAAGGCAGGTGACAGAGGGAGAGATCGGAATGGCTGACCACCTGGGCGGACCGGACGAAGTGTTGCGGAGGCTCCGGGACCCCGATGTCCAGCCGCATGCGCCAACACATCTTCCCGCGAGGGGGGGCGTGCCTGGTGGTGAGGCATACGGGCGCCGGCCTGCCCTGTTTGGCGCGCTCTCGGCCCTCGCCGTCACCGCAGCGCCACATCAGTCCGCTGCCGTGCATACGGACGGCGACTTCCGGCAGGTGGGCGATCTTGCCATCTACCTTGCCGTGGTGCCGGCTGCGGTCATCCGTGGGCACCCGACGGAGCACACGGGCCGCAGTATGCACGGCGCTGTTCCGCAGGGCCGATATGTCCATCACCTGATGGTCGCCCTGTTCAACGCGAGGACCGGTGCAAGGCTGGGCGAGGCAGAGGTGGCAGCCACCGTGCATGGCATACGCCATACGCCGGAGGCCCGGATCGCATTGGAGCCCATGACGGTTGGAGGAGCCGAAGCCTTCGGCGGCTTCGTCACCTTGCCTGCTCGAGATTACTACCGCATCGAAATTGACGTTGTCCGGGCTGGCGGCAATGTGATCCGCGCAGTCTTCAGGCACCAGCACCTCCAGCCGTGACCTTCGGCTGCGCGGCTGTCAGGTCTGTATCTGGAGCGGCCCCCGTTTCGACCGGACAGGTGGCGCAATCCTGAGGGCCGAGGTTGAAGCCTAGGACTACTTTGGCAGAAGGTTCGTGCGGTTGCCGTCGAGGCTGCGGTGGCAGTGGGGACATTGTCTGCTGTGCGCGGCGAAGAGGTGCTGCGCGACGGCGCGTCGGACGGCGGGCAGGCTGGGTTCAGGCGGCGGCCCGGCGCTGGCTTTTTTCCCCTTCCCCATGGCCAGCCGTTGATGCTGGAGGAAGGCGTAGGCGATCATCGCCATCAGCGCGTGGCGGTGCAGCCCGATCCATGATCGGCCCTCAAGTGGCCGAGACCGAGTTCCTCCTCCAGCTGCGGGTGCGCCTGCTCGCAGATCCAGCGCGGCTTGATGGCGCCGGCGAGGGCGCGCAGCGAGGTGCCGGCCGGGAGGTTGGAGAAGGAGAACTTCCGCTCGCCCTTGCACGCCGCTCGCCGATGAGCCAGGCCTCCTCGCCGGGCATGTGCTGGTTGCCCTTTTCGCCGATCCGCTGCGTCGGCCCGTCGGCGATGCGCACGCGCAGCGCCGTAAAGCGCGCCGAAAGCCGCCCCTTGGTGCCGCGGCGCCAGAAGAGGGACCGCCAGCTCGCGCCGGCCAGCATCGCCTCGGCTGCCTGCGAGGCCTGGTTGGGGACGTGGTTCTTGCGCGGGCGTCCGCGCCCGGCGGCGGAAGATCAGCGCGACATCGGCCCCATAGACCTTCTGCTGGCGGGGGATGCCGATTGCCCAGAGTGGGCGAAACCAGGGTCTGGCAGTTCGCCTGCTTGCCCAGCGCCGAGGCGTATTCCGGCGCCACGCCCACGGAGGCAGAGCCCTTCTTGGGCAACGCGGTGTCGTCTACCACCAGCACCGCGCCCTCGCCGCCGAGGAGGGTGTCGGCCTGGCGTGCCAGCTCTTTCAGGAGAGGAGCCGAATCCCAGGTGCCGGCCGCGACGAAGTGTTGGAGCTGGTCGTGGGCACCAAGGCCGAGCCGTTCGGTCATGGGTTGGATGCTCTTGCGATCGCCCGGCCCGATCAGGTCTGCGATGGGGAGCGGGCACATGCGCCGACGCGCCTTGTGCCCGAGCCCATCCATGAGGGGCGCGAGCCAGCGCTCGAGATCGCCCCGCCAGCCTGCGCCGACATCCACGCGCGACATGATCGGCCATCCGAAGCCGATCCCTCATGAACCACGCATCAGCCCTTGGGGGGGATCCAAAATCGGGAGCCTCACCGGGATTTCTGCCAGAGTAGTGCTAGGCGTGCGCCTATGTCGAAGCCCATCGAACGCGTTGAAATCATCAGCGGCACCCACCACCGTCGGCGCTACACTGCCGAGGAAAAGGTCCGGCTGGTCGAGCAGATCATGCAGCCTGGCATGACGGTCTCAGCCGTCGCGCGGCTGCATGGTGTCTCACCCAGCCTCTTGTTCCAGTGGAGGCGCCGCATGTCCGAAGGGGGCCACGAGGCCGTCAGGGCAGACGAGGAGGTTGTGCCCCTCAGCCGGGTGCGCGAGCTTGAGAATAAGGTCCGCGAGCTCGAACGCCTGCTCGGCCGCAAGACCATGGAGGCCGAGATCCTCTGCGATGCCCTCGAGGTCGCGCGCCCGAAAAAACAGCCCTGGCAGGTGCCGTCGCTGCCCAAGGGAAATACCCGGTGAAGACCGTCGCCAACACGCTGGGCGTCGCCCGCTTCAACCTTGTAGAGCAGCTCCGGCGTCCCGATTGCCCGCGGCGCGGGCCCTATGCCCGTGCCGGAGACGACGAGGTCACCGCGGAAATCCGGGCCGTCACCGACGCCCGGCCCACCTATGGCTATCGCCGTGTCACCGCCTTGCTGAACCGCGCCAGGCGAGGCTCGGGCAAGCCAACGCTCAACCATAAGCGCGTCTTTCGCTTGATGCGCATGGCCTCCCTCCTGCTGCAGCCCTGCACCGGCCGAAGGGTCATCCGGGCGCATGAGGGCGTCGTCATCGCCCCCGTTTCCAATCAGCGCTGGGCCTCCGACGAGCTCGAGATCCCCTGCTGGAGTGGCGAGGTCGTCCGCATCGCATTCGCCATCGACACCCATGATCGCGAGATCATGCACTGGGTCGCCACCTCGGGCGGCGGCATCAGCGGGGAGATGATCCGTGACCTCATGCTCGACTGCGTGGAGCGCCGGTTCGATGCCCTGCGCGCACCTCACCAGGTGCAGTGGCTGGCCGACAACGGCTCGCCCTACACCGCCGCCGAGACCATCGAGTTCGCCAACGCGCTGAACCTCGTGGCCTGCTTTACCCCCGTGCGAAGCCCCGAGAGCAACGGCGTCTGCGAGGCGTTCGTGAAAACGTTCAAGCGCGACTATGCCGCCGTGCACCCCCGCCCCGATGCCATTTCCGTCCTCCAACGCCTCGGCACCTGGTTCGAGGACTACAACACCATCCACCCCCACAGCGGATTGCATTTCCTCTCACCGCGTGAGTTCATCCAGCAGCAGTCCGTCCACCAAGCCATGTGTCCGGTTTGAGGGGGGCCTTTCCACTTGGTCGGGCGGTGCTCGATGTGGCTCTGCGCGCAGGCCCGTTCGCAGGAGTGGGCGCGGAATATCTCGCCGCGATCGATAGCTTCGCGGATGAGCGGCGCGGCCGAGACGCTGTTGCCCGGCGTGGTGAAATGCAGGCCGTTGTCGGTGAGCACGGTATGCACGCGGTAGGGCACGGAGGAAGTCCGCGGCGATCCGCGTGGTGGCGCGCTCATGTAGTTGGGCGAAGGCGAACTTCGAGGTTCGGTCGATGGCGACGAAGAGGTAGAGCTTGCCCTGCTCGGTCCTGACCTCGGCGATGTCAACATGGAAGATGCCGATGGGGTAGGCCTTGAAGCGCTTGCCGACAGGCTTGTCGCCGTCGGTCTAGGGCAGCCGTGAGATGCCATGGCGCTTGAGGCAGCGATGCAGCGCTGAGCGTGTCAGGTGTGGGATTGTGGGCTGCAGGGCGTAGAAGCAGTCGTCGAGCGGCAGCAGGGTGTGACGGCGGAAGGCCACGACGATCGCCTCCTGCTCGGCAGAGAGGGTGGTGGAGTGCGGCTCGGCGGAGCCGGTCGGGCGATCTGCCACGTCGCCACGCGCCCGCCACTTGGCGATGGTCTTCAGGTTCTCGCCATGGCGGCGAGCCACGGCCCTCGGGCTCTCTTGACTATGCTGAATTGCCCGACGGACCGCCTCAGTCGTGCGGGCGCAGCGGTTGAGAATCTGGCCCATAGCGCATACTTCCATCCTGGGGAGAAGACTGCACCATCAAAGCCGGGGACCAAACATCTAGCACGCTGTGGGCTGCGCCCGCCACAGTTGGAGACGGGCGCAGCTTCGAAGGAGGATTACCGCCGCTGCGCGGGCTGCGCCGGAGCCGGTGCATGACCATGCTGCACCTCGGGGCCGCCGCCGGAGCCGCTGTTGCCGGTGATGGTGCCGCCCGACGGGCCGCTCATGTTGGAGCTACCCATGCGGGAGTGATCCATCTCGGCATTGCCGCCGCCGCCCTGGGGCCGCAGGACAGGTGCCGCGCCACCCTGCGTCTGGCCCTGGCTCGCGCCGCCCATGCGACTGTGATCCATCTCCATGTTGCCGCTCCCGCCCTGCGGCGACAGGGCGGGCTGGGCCGTGGCGATGCCGGCGCCCAGAAGCACGGTGACGCTCGCCGCCGCAGCGGCCATCGCAAATGTCTTCTTCATTGGGAAAGCTCCATGAATGCCACAACTCCCGAAACGGGGCGTTGGCACTGCTAGAATGGCCCTTGCTAACTGGGGGAACAAGCATGCGCTCCCGTCCGCAATGAATTGTCAAAAACGAACCGACGGACATTCCGCCGTCGGTGTGCAGAAAGGGAACTCCCTGCCGACCTGCGACGCCGACCATAACCGGAACCCGGAAGCACGAGACATGCAGGACCTCCGCGCACGTGGCCGGCACGTGGCTGCCATCAGCCGTCGCCCGCCGGGCTGGTCGCCGTAAGCTCGCTCACTGCCCACAGCACCAACGCCATCACCGCCGTCTCGGCGATGATGGAGCGTGACAGCCGCGGTCCGGCGCCCGGCACGCCGGCCGCCAGATCGGGGGTGAGGCGAAACCGGTGCCACGCCGCGAAGGAGAGCAGGACCGAGACAAGGGCGACCTTCGCCAGCAGCGTCCATCCGTAGCGGGTGCCGAACAGCGCCTCGAGGCTGCCCACGATGGCCCATGCCAGGACCAGCCCTACCACGCTCAGTATGGGCACGATAACGCTGGCCGCCCGTGCCCAGGCCTCGACGAGGTGTGCCGCCTGCTCGGGCCGCTGGACCCGCGCGGCACGCGCCAATGGCCACAGGCCGCCCAGCCAGAACGCGGCGCCGAGCAGGTGCACCACCAGCGTCCCGGCCAGCAGCAGCCGCGGCGCGTGCTGCGTGGTGTGACCCACCAGCGCGAAGCTTACAGCCACGATGATGATGCCCGTGACCTGCGCCAGGGCCGCCCCGGGGGCGGGGCGCGCCATCCCGAACCCCAGGACCGCGAAGCCCGCCAGCGCCGCGGCCACCGAGAGCCCAGGTGGCATCGCCGCCAGGAGACGCCAGACCTCGGTGTCCAGCACGTCGCCGTCGGAGGCGAGGCCGACCTGAGTCGCAAGCCAGGCGAGGGCCGCCACCGCGCCGCCGGCGGCCAGGAAGGCACCGACACGACGCAGCCGGGCGCGCTCTCCGGCAGGGAGGCGCCGGCCGAAGCCAAGGTCGAAGAGGGCCAGCCCGGCCGCCCCGAGGGCGAGTGCATAGAGCGCGAGCCGTGCCGCGGCGCCGAGCCCCCGGAACAGTTCAGGCTCGGCCCGGAGGAGTTCCTGGATCACCGCGAGGTGACTGTGAAGTGGACGGTGCCGCTCATCACATGGCCATCGGGCCCCATCGCGCGCCACTGCACCCGGTAGCCGCCCGGCGCCAGCGGCCCTGTGACCGTGGCGGTGGCGGACGTCGCCGTTGCGCGGTTCGCGTCGCGCCGGATGCCGATCTCCTGGCCGTCCTCGTTCACCAGGCGCAGAGCCGTGATGCGGGATGGTTCGTTGAAGCGGATCGTCACCTGCCGCGGCGCGCTGGACAGCACGGCGCCCTCGGCCGGCTCCGATGCCTCAAGCATGGCATGCGCATGGGCCGATGGAGCTTCGACGGCGAGGGCCGTCAGCAGCGACGCCGCCAGCAGAAGGGTCCGAGGGCGAAGGATGGTCATGTCGGGTGGTTTCCTGTCGGTGTGGGGGCGCGGTGGCTGCGCCGGGGTGATGAGGAAAAGGCTGAGCCTCCGTTGCCGTCGGCGTGGTGCGCCGGCGGATCGGCCGCAGGCTTCGAGGGCGTTCGGTTGCTCCAGAAGGTGAGGGGCGAGGCCGGTCGTCGGGACCGGGCGACGCCGCCGGCGATGGCCTGGCGACGTGGGAGGCGCAAGGTGACGAGCGTGCCGCGCCCCGCCTCGCTCCATACCCGCAGCGAGCCGCCATGGTCTTCGGCCACGGCAAGGGCCGTGGCGAGGCCGAGGCCGCTTCCTCCCCCGGCGGTGCGCGCCCGGTCGCCCCGGAAGAAGGGCTCTGTGACGCGGGGCAGGTCCTCGGCCGGGATGCCTGGTCCCCGGTCGCCCACGCGCACGATCACTTCGGCCGGCTCGGCCACGACCTCCACCCAGGGGTCGCTGCCATGGCGGAGGGCGTTGCCGACCAGGTTGGTCACCGCGCGCTTGATGGCGACCCGCCGGCCCTCCACCTCGGCGTCAGGGTCCAGGCCGCGCTCCTCGACCATCTGGCCCGCGTCGAGGCAGTCGCTGACCACGGTCCGCACGAGCGCCGCGACCGACACAGGTTCCGCACGCTCGCCCTCACGCCCGCCGCGCAGGTATGCGAGCACGTCGTCCACCATGGTCTCCATCTCGGCGAGGTCGCGCCGGATCGGTTCCCTGTCGGCGTCAGGCAACACGTCGGCACGCAGCTTCAGCCTGCCGATGGGCGACATGAGGTCGTGCGACAGCGCGCCGATCGCCAGGGTGCGCTGCCGGAAAGCGTCGCGGGTGCGCGCCACCATCGCATTCAGCGCGGTAGCGAGCGCGCGCACCTCGCGCGGGCCCTCCACCGGGACGGAGGTTCCATCGCGCTCCGCATCGAGGAGAGCGACGGCGGCGGCGAGGCTCGTGACAGGCGCCGACAGGGATCGTGCGGTCCAACCCACTGTCGCCAGTAGCACGAGCCCGATCGCCGCCGCCCAGGCGTGCATGGCGCCCTGCTCGGCCATGAGGGGCCGGAAGGCGGGTAGGCCAACCCACACCCAGCTTCCATCCTCCAGACGCGCCACGGCGTTGACATCTTGTAGTTCCGCGAGGCCGCCGACGGCAGGCATGGATGTTGCCCGAACATCCGCCACTCGGCCGACGTGCGATGCGACCTTGCGCTCCACCCTCGGCAGCGCGTTGCCATCCCCGGGCCAGCGACGTTCCGCAAAGGGATCCTGCTGCCAGCGCAACACGGTTTCCGGACCCGACATCGTCGCCGCGACACGCGCGCGCTCCGTCTGGGGAAGGACAGCCATCATGTCGAACAAGGTGGCGAGGCGCTGCACCAGAAACTCTTCCGTCGCACGCTCGGCAGCGCGCCTCAGCAACACGTCGTGCACCACCACCATCCCGACGAACAGCACGCCGAACCCCGCGAACAGGTAGGCGAGCGTCCGCGCCGCGAAGGATTGCGGGAACCGCATGGCATTCAGGCCCATTCGACATCCGCCACCATGATGTAGCCCGAGCCGCGTATAGTCTTGATGAGGCCGGCGTCTCCCGTGTCGGCTTCCGCGTCCAGCTTCGCTCTCAGGCGGCTGACCTGAACGTCCATGGAACGATCAAGTCCACCGAACGGGCGGTTGCGGGCGGCATCAAGCAACTGGTCCCGGCTCAGCACACGTTGCGGGCGCTCCACGAAGGCAAGCAGCAGATCGTACTCGCCGCTGGTGAGGTCCACCACCGACTCCCGAGGCGACACGAGCCGCCGCCGTCGGCAGTCGAGGGACCAGCCGGCGAACCTCGCCACCTCGCGCTGGGCTGCAGCGGGCTGGCGGCCGGCTCCCACCCGGCGCAGCACGGCGCGCAGCCTGGCCACCAGCTCGCGCGGCTCGGCCGGCTTGGTGATGTAGTCGTCGGCCCCGAGTTCGAGGCCCACGACCCGGTCGGACGTGCCGACAAGCGCCGTCAGCAGCACGACAGGCACCCGGCCCGCCTCCACGATTTCCCGGCAGAGCTCGAAACCTGATTGCCCCGGCAGCATGACGTCCAGGAGAACGACGTCCACCGCGGCGGTGGCGAGCAGACGCCGCATCTCCATGCCGTCGCGCGCCCCGTTCGCGCGGAAGCCGTTGCGGCGGAGGAGCGAGAGGAGGAGCTTGCGGAATTCCTCGTCGTCCTCGACGACCAGCACATGGCGCCCCTCGCCCGAAAGGGGAGGCTCCTCGTACTGGTCGCCAGCGCGCTGCTTGTGTTCCATCGCCGGTCCGCCTGTCCGCCGGGTTTAGAAGAACAGCCGGATGCCGGCCACGATGGTGGACTGCGAAGATCGCTCGCCGAGCCTCCGGACGAGGCCGGAGGCGCCGCCCGTGTTCGCCTCGTAGGAGTAGCCGATGTAGGGCGCGAACTCGCGCGTGATCTCGTAGCGCAGCCGTGCGCCGGCCTCGACGCGATAAAGGCCGGGCGCAATCAAGGCTTCCCGGTCCCAGCCGGCGCTGAAGTTCATCTCGAACTCGGGCTGCAGCACCAGCCGGTTGGTGATGAGGAGGTCATAGGATGCCGCGGCGCGGAACAGCGGCACGCCCCGCTCGCCGAGGAAAGCCTGGGCCTGAACCTCGAACAGGCCCGGGGCAAGCCCTTGGAGCGATACGACGCCATAGGTGCGCGGCGGCGTGCCGTCCCGAGGGCTAAGCCGGAAATCATGCCGCACGCCGCCCTGGATGTCCCAGAAGTAGCCGAGCAGGCGAGAGTACAGCACCTGCAGCTCTGCCCGCTCCAGCCCGCCGCGGTCGCGGTTGGTTTCGCCGCGGGCGTTCACCCAGACGCGATTGTAGTCCGTGCCGTAGTAGGCGAGCCCCTCGAGCGCATAGACCGGGTTCCCGCGCCCCGTGCTGCGCAGCTCGTTCTGGTCGAGAAGTACGGCGCCGAAGTACAGCTCATGCGAGGCGGCGGAAGCGTGAGGATCCGACGTCGCCGGCATGGCGCCGGCAATGGACTTCTGCGCGGTCGCCTGCTGCGCGGAAGCAGCCTGCACCGCACCCAGGAGGATGGTGACCGCGAGCGCGGCCGGGAACGCGAACCTCATCGTGCGGCCACCCGGGTGCCGCGCACGATCTCCACCTTGCGCATCATGCCCGTTTCCATGTGGAAGAGCATGTGGCAGTGAAAGGCCCAGCCGCCTTCTGCATCGGCTTCGACGTCCACGTCCAGCGTCGAGCCGGGACGCACGCTGACAACGTGCAGCAGCGGGTTCTCCTGTCCGTTGCCGACCTGCGGTTGCATCCAGACGCCGTGCAGGTGCATCGGATGGCTCATCATGGTCTCGTTGATGAACCGCATGCGAACCCGCTCGCCGAGTTGCAGCGTGATCGGCTGCGCCTCGCTGAAGCGGTTGCCGTTGATGGCCCAGAAGTAGCGCTCCATGTTGCCGGTGAGGCGGACTTCGATGATCCGGTTGGGCTCGCGCACGGGGTAATGGTTGTCGAGCGCGCGAAGCATCCGGTAGGTCAGCACCCGGGTGCCCGGGGGCGCCCCGGTGTTGACGGCGAAGGGGTCGGGCGGCGCCATAGCGCCGTGACCTGCATGAAGGCTGGCCGCCGACATGTCCACCTGGCCGACCTGTCCCGTCCCGGGGGAGCCGTGGCCCATCGCGGCGTGGTCCATCGCCGGGGGCGCTGTGTCCCGGCGGGCGCGTGGGCGCCCGTTCGCAGCCGGCACGCGAAGATCGCGGCTGCCGGCCAGCCCCGCGGGCGGCGCGCCGCTGGCCGATCGCCGGAACTCGTCGTTCACCAGGAGCGAGCGGCTGTCCGTGATGCCGCCATGGTTCATGCCGGCGTGGCTTCCGCCGATAGAGGCAGGTCCATGCCCCATCGCCGAATGATCCATCCCGGCCATGCCGGCGCCTGCCACGCCCGACGGCGCGGCGCCGTGCCCCATGGCAGAGTGGTCCATGCCGTCCATGCTCATCGGCGCCACTTGGCCCGGCCGGTCCCGCTCGGGGCGCAAGGTGCCGCGATCGAGGCCAGTCGGCCCGTAAGGCCCGCCCATGTCGGCCATGGTGAGCAATGGCCGCTCGCGATGCGGCGGCAGCGGCAGCATCGGGAGACCTTCCTGGGTCGCCAGGCTCGCGCTGAGGAAGCCCTGGCGCCCCATGGACTCGCCCAGGATGGCGAACTGGCGGCCACCCGCAGGCCGGACCAGCACATCGAAGGTTTCGGACGGCGCGATGCGGAACTCGTCCACCACCACGGGCCGCACGTTGTTGCCGTGCGCCTGCACCACCGTCATCTCGAGGCCTGGGATGCGCACGTCGAAGTGCGACATCGCACCGGCGTTGATGAAGCGCAGCCGCACCGTCTCGCCCGGGCTGTAGACGGCCGTGAAGTTCTGCTGCGGCGTGCGGCCGTTCACCAGGAACGTGTACCCGGTCACGTCTTCGATGTCGGTGGGGTCCATCCGCATGTCGCCCCACATCATCCGGTCGCGGACGGCGGCCGTGCGCGCCGCGGCGTCGGGCGCGCGCGCCAGCTCCTGCACGAGGCTCGCCGCCGTGCGGCGGTTGAAGTTGTAGTAGCTTGGGTCCCGCTTCAGGTTCCAGATGACCCGCATTGGGTTGTCATCGGTCCAGTCGGACAGGACCATCACGTAGTCGCGGTCGTAGCCGTAAGGGTCGGGGCGGGCGGGATCAATCACCAGCGGGCCATACATGCCGGCCTGCTCCTGCACGCCGGAATGCGAGTGGTACCAGTAGGTGCCCCCCTGCACCAGCGGGAACCGGTACTGATGCCGGGACCCGGCGGCGATGCCCGTGAAGCCTTCGCTGATGCCGGGCACGCCGTCCTGGCCACTGGGCAGGATCAGCCCGTGCCAGTGGATCGAGGTGTCCTCGCGCAGGCGGTTGTCCACGTTGATCACCACTTCCTCGCCCTCGCGGAAGCGAAGCAGCGGGGCGGGCACCTGGCGGTTGATGGCGATGGCCGGGCGCCGGCGTCCGGTGATGTTCAGTGAAGCGTGCTCGATCGCCAGGTTGAACTCGCGGGGGCCGACCGTGTTGAGGCGAGGCTGCGCCAGCGCCGCACCGGTCGCCGCCGGGACGCCGAGGGCTGCAGCACCTGCAACGAGCGCCTTGCGGCGCGAAAGCGTCGGTTGGGTCAAGCTAGCCTCCGTGAACACGTGTGGGTCGCCAGCGGATTGGGCGCGCCCTCAGCGATATCGCGCCCACTCGCCGGGCGGCAACGCAGAAACGGCCCTGGAAACAAAACGATGGAAAGGTCACCACTCGCGGCACTGGCGCCGCGGGCATTGTTACGCGATACCGCAGGGGTTACTGTTGAGGAACACGATCCGATGACGAACACGATCAACGCCTGGTTCCGCTTTGCTGGGGTGGCCGCCCTGGCCGTGGGCCTGTCGGCATGTGCGGTGGACGGCCCGCCGGCCGCCGCGCCCGCCGCTACCCAGGCCTCCCTCGGTGCGAATCCGGCGCCGCCGGGCGGCAACATGGCGGGCATGAACCACGGCAACATGGCGGGCATGAACCACGGCAACATGGCGGGCATGAACCACGGCAACATGGCGGGCATGAACCACGGCAACATGGCGGGCATGGACCACAGCCGCATGTCGCCGGCCCAGATGCGGACGATGATGGCGCAGTGCGACGGCGTGCGCGCCGATGCCCGGCGCGGCGTGGCCCTCTCTGCCGAGCGGCAGGGCATCCTGCAGCATTGCAACATGATGCAGCCTGCCGCGGCTCCCGCCACCGGCGCGGCAGCCCC
>JBEQBS010000033.1:0-16014 GCA_041639675.1 Rubritepida sp.
GCCACCGGCAGCGCCGCCAGGGGCTGCGGCCGCGGCGTCTCGGCGGTGCTGGGCGGCAGGCTGGGCAGCTCCACCCGCGGCTGCTCGCCGGTCAGGGTGCGCAGGAAGGCGGTGATGGCGGCGGCGTCGCCCTCGCCGATCTCCTGGCCCAGCTGCGCCACGCCCATGATGCGCACCGCCTGCTGCAGGTCCCACACCTTGCCTGTGTGGAAATAGGGCGCGGTCAGCGCCACGTTGCGCAGCGGCACGGCGCGGAACACGTAGTCGTCGGTGGCGGTGCGCGTCACCGCGAAGCGGCCGCGATCCTCCGGCGGCAGGATGTCGCTGCCCGGGCGCTCCACCACGCCGAAGGGGAAGTAGTCCTGCCCGCCCAGGTTGATGCCGCCGTGGCAGGCCACGCAGCCCACATCCATGAACAGCCGCAGGCCGCGCTTCTCCTCGGCGGACAGGATGTTGCGGTTGCCCTCCAGGTACTGGTCGAAGCGGGCATTGGGGGTGATGAGCGTCGCCTCGAAGGCCTCGATCGCCTTCGCCAGGTTGTCGAAGGAGAGCGGCGTGGACTCGCCGGGGAAGGCGGTGGCGAAGCGCTGGCGGTATTCGGGGATGGAGCCCAGCACGCCCATCACGTGCTCGGGCGTCGCTGCCATCTCCACGCTGGCCTGGATGGGCCCGGTGGCCTGGGAGCGCAGGTCGGCCGCGCGGCCGTCCCAGAACTGCGCCACGTTGAACACCGCGTTCAGAACGGTGGGGGAGTTGCGCCCGCCGCGCTGCCAGCCATGGCCGATGGAGGTCTCGACATTGTCGCCGCCGCCCATCGCCAGGTTGTGGCAGGAGTTGCAGGACAGGATGCCGCTGGCGGAGATGCGGGGGTCGAAGAACAGCATCCGGCCGAGATCCACCTTCTCCCGCGTCACCGGGTTGCCCTGCACGGCGGGCACCATGGAGGGGATGGGGCGGAAGGCCTCGGTGGCGCGGCGGTGCAGCTCCGCATCGTCCGGGGCCTGGGCCAGGGCACCCGCCCCGGCCGCCAGGGCCAGGCCGGCCGCGCCCGCCAGCAGCCAGTGTCGTGTCAGCATCGGTCGTCCTCCAATGGTCGCAGGCATCGTCACCCAATTCTAACGCATGCAAATTGATCCGGCACAAGGACGAACCGCCTGGCGCGCCGATGGTTGGCGCCGGGCGTGTTGCGGCGCATCATCCGCGGCATGGATGTGATGGACTGCGACCTGCTGGTGCTGGGCTCCGGCGCCGGCGGGCTGTCGGCGGCGGTGACGGCCGCCCATGCCGGGCTGCGGGTGGTGGTGGCCGAGAAGGCGCCGGTGCTGGGCGGCACCACCGCCTGGTCCGGCGGCTGGATCTGGGTGCCGGGCAACCCGCTCTCCGGCCGCGCCGATGCCGGGGATGGCGCGCGCGACTACCTGCGCGGCGTGCTGGGCAACCGCTTCGACGCCGCGCGTGTGGACGCCTTCCTGGAGGCCGCGCCGCGCATGGTGGAATTCTTCCACGGCCACACCGCGCTGCGATTCCAGGGCGGCTTCCCCATCCCCGACACCTATGGCGATGTGCCCGGCGCCGGCACCGGCGGGCGCTCCGTCATCGCCGAGCCCTATGACGCGCGCGGCCTGGGCGACCTGCTGCCGCTGCTGCGCCTGCCGCTGCGCGAGACGACCTTCCTGGGCATGACCATCCAGGCCGGCGCTGACCTGTCCGCCTTCCTGAACCTCACGCGCTCCCCCCGCGCCTTCGCCCATGTGGCGCTGCGCGTCTCCCGCCACCTGCGCGACCTGGCGCTGCATGGGCGGGCGATGCAGCTGCGCAACGGCAGCGCCCTGGCCGGGCGGCTGATCCGCGCCGCCGCCGATGCCGGGGTGCGGTTCCGCGTGAACGCGCCGGCCACAGGCCTGCTGGCCGAGGGCGGGCGCGTGACGGGCGCCACCCTGGGCGACGGCACCCGGTGCCATGCCGCGCGGGGCGTGGTGCTGGCCACCGGCGGCTTCGGCCACGACGCCGCCCGCCGCGCCGGAAGCTTCGCGCATGACGCGCAGCACCTCTCCCTGGCCGTGCCCGAAGCCACCGGCGACGGGCTGCGCCTGGCCGAGGCCCTCGGCGCCCTGGTGGCGGAGGACCTCGCCTCGCCGGCCGCCCTTTGCCCCGTCTCGCTGGTGCGCTTCCCGGATGGCAGCACCGGCCGCTTCCCGCATATCATCGAGCGCGGCAAGCCCGGCATCATCGCCGTGCGGCGCGACGGCGCGCGCTTCTGCAACGAGGCCCTGGGCTACCACGACTACGTGGACGCCCTGCACCGCGCCACCCCGCCGGGCGAGGCGGCGGAATCCTGGCTGGTCTGCACCCGCGCCTTCCAGCGGCGCTGGGGGCTCGGCGCCTCCCGCCCCGCGCCCTTGCCGCTGGGGCCATGGGTGCGTTCGGGATACGTCATGCAGGGCGCGACGCTGCGGGAGCTGGCGGCGCGCTGCGGCATCAACCCCGATGGGCTGGAGGCGACGGTGGCGCGCTTCAACGCCGACGCCCGGCGCGGCGAGGACCCGCAATTCGGCCGCGGCGCCACCCCCTATCAGCGCGCCCAGGGCGACCCGAGGCACGGGCCCAACCCCTCGCTGGCGCCGCTGGAACGCGGTCCCTTCCTGGCGGTGAAGGTGGTGCCCGGCTCCTTCGGCACCTTCGCCGGGCTGCGCACGGATGGGCGGGCGCGGGTGCTGGATGGCGCGGGCCAGCCCATCCCCGGCCTCTGGGCCGCGGGGACGGACATGGCCAGCATCATGGGCGGGCATTACCCGGCCGGCGGCATCAACCTGGGCCCGGCCATGACCTTCGGCTTCGTCGCCGGGCGGGACGCGGCGGCGTGATCTCGCTGGCGCACCTGACGGTGCTGGGCCTCGCCCCGCCGGACATGATCCGCCTGGCCGCGCGCTGCGGCTACGACGCGGTGGGGCTGCGCCTCATCGCCGTGACGCCCATCACGCCGGGCTACGACCTGATGCGCGACGCGCCCTTGCGGCGCGAGACGCTGGCCGCGCTGCGCGAGACCGGGCTGCGCGTGCTGGACGTGGAGTTCGTGCGCCTCACGCCGGGCTTCGACGCGGCGGCGCTGGAACCCTTGCTGGAGGCGGGCGCCGCCCTGGGCGCGCGGCACGTCATCTGCGCCCCCTACGACCCCGACCTCTCGCGCCTGGCCGCCAGCCTGGCCGCGCTGGGCGAGCGCGCGGCGGCGCATGGGCTGTCGGCCGTGCTGGAGTTCTTCCCCTGGACGGTGGTGCCGGGCCTCGCCGATGCATGGCGCATCGTGCAGGCGACGGGGCGGGAGGACATCGGCATCCTGGTGGATGCGCTGCATTTCGACCGTTCGGATTCACCGTTGGAATTGCTGCGCGCCCTGCCCCCGCATCGCCTGCCCTTCCTGCACCTGTGCGACGCGCCCCGCCGCCCGCCCTACACGGAGGAGGCGCTGCTGCATGCCGGCCGCGCCGAGCGCCTGCCGCCTGGGGAGGGCGAGATCGCCCTGCCCGCCATCCTGGCCGCCGCCCCGCCCGGCATCCCCGTGGCGCTGGAGGTGCCGATGGCGGCGCTGGCGGCCTCGGAGGGCTACGAGGCGGTGGCGCGCCGGGCCATCGCCGGGGCGCGGCGGCTGCTTCAGGCCTGAACGATCCCCAGCCGCTCGGCCTCGAACACCGCCAGCGTCAGCCGCCCGCCCTCGAAGACCGCGCCGGTGTCGAGGTTCACGCGGTTGGCGCGGATCTCCGGCAGGCGGTCGCGCGTCGGGCTGTGGCCGTGGACGATGACGCAGCCATGGTCGGCCTCGCTGTCCAGGAAGGGGCGGCGGATGCGCAGCAGGTCGTCGCGCCCCTGCGCCGCCAGCGCCACGCCCGGGCGGATGCCGGCATGCACGAAGAGGTAGGGGCCGGCGGCGTGGTGCAGCGCCATGCTGGCCATGAAGGCCCGGTGCCGCGCCGGAACCCCGGCCGGCCAGGTGGCGCGGGGCGAACGGTCATCCACGCCCCAGGAGCGCAGCGCCTCCCGCCCACCCATGTGCAGCCAGTCGGCGCAGGCATAGCCCTCGCCGACCAGGGCGAGGATGGCGCTGTCCTCGTGGTTGCCCAGCAGGTGGATGGCGGGGCAGGCGTCGAAGCCCAGCGCGGCGTCCAGGCAGCCGGCGCTGTCCGGGCCGCGGTCTATCAGGTCTCCCAGGTGGAGGAGCGTGGCATCGGCGCAGGGGCGCGCGCGCAGATCGTCGCGCACGGCATCATGCAGGGCGCGCAGGCGGCCGGCGCAGCCATGGGCGTCGCCGATGGCGTAGAGGCGCCGGCCCGGCGGCAGGGTCGCCGGGGCCGGATGCCAGATCACTGCGCCGATGCGCTCGCCTCGCTGCGCGTGGCGCCGACTCGGGCGGCGAGTGCGGCGGCCATGAACTCATCCAGCTCGCCATCCAGCACGGCGTCGGGATTGCCCTTCTCCACACCGGTCCGCAGGTCCTTCACCAGCTGGTAGGGCTGGAGCACGTAGGAACGGATCTGGTGCCCCCAGCCGATGTCGGTCTTGCCGGCCTCGGTGGCGTCGCTGATCGCCTCGCGCTTCTTCAGCTCCAGCTCGTAGAGGCGCGCCTTCAGCATGTTCATCGCGATCTCGCGGTTGCGGTGCTGCGAGCGGTCCTGCGTCGAGGCGGCGACGATGCCGGTGGGGATGTGGGTGAAGCGCACCCCCGATTCCGTCTTGTTGACGTGCTGCCCGCCGGCGCCCGAGGCGCGGAAGGTGTCGGTCTTCAAATCGGCCGGGTTGATCTCGATCTCGATCCTGTCGTCCACCACCGGGTAGCAATACACGCTGGCGAAGCTGGTCTGCCGGCGCTTGGCGGCGTCGAAGGGGCTGATGCGCACCAGCCGGTGCACGCCGCTTTCCGTCTTCAGCCAGCCATAGGCGTTGGGGCCGCTGACCTGGAGCGTGGCGGACTTGATGCCCGCCTGCTCGCCGTCGCTCTGCTCGGTCAGCACGACCTTGTAGCCGCGCTTCTCCGCCCAGCGCATGTACATGCGCAGCAGCATCTCGGCCCAGTCCTGCGCCTCGGTGCCGCCGGCGCCGGCGTTGACCTCCACATAGGCGTCGTTGGAATCGGCCTCGCCCGACAGCAGGCTCTCGATCTCGCGGCGCTTGGCCTCGGCGGCGAAGGCCTGGAGGTCGGCCACGGCGGCATCCGCGGTGGCGGCGTCGCCCTCGGCCTCGGCCAGCTCGATCAGCTCCAGCGCGTCGGTGACGCCCTGCTCCAGCCGGCACACGCCCTCCACCTGGTCGGCGAGGCGGTTCTTTTCCCGCATCACCTTCTGCGCCTCGGCGGGGCGGTTCCACAGGTCGGGGTCCTCGGAGAAGCTGGTCAGCTCCGCGAGGCGGGCGGTGGCGGCATCCCAGTCAAAGATGCCTCCTCAGCAGGGACACGGATTCCGTGATCTGCTCGTGCAATTGGGTGGCATCGGCGCGCATGGCGGGGCGGTCAATACAGCCCGCCCAGCCCGGTGTCCACCTGCCGCGCCGCCTCCGCCGCCGCGCCGCCGCCGCCGCCCGAGGGCGTCATGCCGCCGATCGGCGCGCGGGCGCTGTCCTCCGTGCCGGGGCGGAAGGCCTCCATGTAGGAGCGGCCGCGATCGTCGCTCATCCGCACCAGCGCCACGCCGGGGGGCGCGCGGAAGGGCACGGCCGGGCTGTCGCGCAGCGCCGCCGCCGCCACCTCGCGGAAGATGGGCGCGGCATTGGTGCCGCCGGTCTCGCCGCTGCCCAGGCTGCGCACCTCGTCATGGCCGATCCACACCGCGATGACGATGTCGGGCGTGAAGCCGACGAACCAGTTGTCGCGGTAGTCGTCGGTGGTGCCGGTCTTGCCCGCCACCGGGCGGTTCAGCCCCGCCCCCGCCCGCGTGCCGGTGCCCTGCTGCACCGCGCCCTGCAGGATGGAGGTCATCTGGTAGGCGGCGATGGGGTCCAGCGCCTGGCGGCGGGTGTCGGTCACCTCCGGCGGGCCGGCCTCGGGGCCGCGCTCGCAGCCCTCGCAGCCCCGCGCCTGGTTGCGCCAGATGACGCGGCCGCGCTGGTCCTGCACGCTGTCAATGAAGCTGGGCTCCACCCGCCTTCCGCCATTGACCATGGCGGCATAGCCGGCGGCCTGGCGCAGCACGGTGGTTTCGCCGGCGCCCAGCGAGAGCGCCAGGAAGCGCGGCATGTTCTCGATCACGCCGACGCGCCCGGCCAGGTCGCTCACCTTGTCCATCCCCACCTCCTGCGCGATGCGCACGGTGACGAGGTTGAGGCTGCGCTCCATGGCGTTGCGCATGGTGACGAAGCCGCCCGAGGCGTTGCCGGAGTAGTTGCCCGGCCGCCAGACCTGGTTGCCGGAGACGACCTCCACCGCCGCATCCAGGAAGCGCTGGTTGGGCGGGATGCCCTGCTCCAGCGCCGCGAGATAGACATAGGGCTTGAAGGAGGAGCCGGGCTGGCGCATCGCCTGCGAGGCGCGGTTGAACTGGCTGCGGTCGAAGGACCAGCCGCCCGCCATCGCCAGCACGCGGCCGGTGTTGGGGTCCAGCGCCACCACGGCGCCCTCCACCTCGGGGATCTGGCGCAGGGCCAGGCGCTCGGGGCGGGCGGGGGTGCGGCCCTCGGCCGCGCGGGCGGGCTCCACCTCGACCAGCACCACGTCGCCCACGGCCACCACATCCTGCATCCGCCGCGGGGACGGGCCCATGCGGTAGGCGACGAAGGGCGGCGTCTGGAGGACGGGGCGCGCCCAGCCCATGTCGGCGAAGGGCAGGCTGGCGGTGCGGGGCTCGGGCTGCGCGCGGGGGTTGGCGCGCTCGATCCAGCCCAGGCGCGCCTCGGTGTTGCGCACCTCCAGCACCACGGCGCGGCGCCATTCGGGCAGCATGCCCGGCGTGGGGGGCAGGGCGTCCAGCGCCGGCAGCCACTCCGTCGGGCCGGCGGCGATGCGCGCCACGGGGCCGCGCCAGCCGCCGCGCCGACGGTCATAGGCCAGCAGGCCGTTGCGCAGCGCCTGCTCGGTGGCGGCCTGCAGGGCGGGGTCCAGCGCGGTGCGGACCACGAGGCCGCCGCCCTGCGCCTGCTCGGCGCCGAAGCGCTGGATCAGCTCGCGCCGCACCTCCTCGGTGTAGTGGCCGCCCACCGGCACCACCTCCGGCCGGCGGGTCGGGCGGGCGATGATGGGCTGGGCCTTGGCGGCCGCCACCTCCTCGGCGGTGGCCACGCGGTCCTCGGCCATGCGGTCCAGCACCCAGTCGCGGCGGATGCGCGCGGCCTCGGGGAAGCGCTGCGGGTTGTAGTTGTTGGGGCCCTTGGGCAGGGCGGCAAGGAAGGCCATCTCGCCCAGGGTCAGCTCGTCCAGGCTCTTGTTGAAGTAGGCGTGCGCGGCGGCGGCGACGCCATAGGCCTGGGCGCCGAGGAAGATCTCGTTCAGGTAGATCTCCAGGATGCGGTCCTTGCTCAGCGCCTGCTCGATGCGGAAGGCCAGGATGGCCTCACGCGCCTTGCGCAGCACGGTGCGGTCGGCGCCCACCAGCATGTTCTTCGCCACCTGCTGGGTGATGGTGCTCGCACCCTGCATGCGCCGCCCGGTGCCGTAGTTCTGCGCGAAGAAGATGCCGGCGCGGACCATGCCCAGCGGGTCCACGCCCGTGTGCTCGCGGAAGCGCTGGTCCTCGGCGGAGATGAAGGCCTGCTGGAGGCGCTGCGGGATGGCCTCGATCGGCACGAAGACCCGGCGCTCGGCCGCGAGTTCCGCCATCAGGCGGGAATCGGCGGCGTAGATGCGGCTCATCTGCTGCGGCTGGTAGTCGGCCAGCCACTTGTAGTCCGGCAGGTCGGCCGAGAGCTGGCGGTAGAAGCCCCAGCCGGCCACCGCCGCCCCCACCCCGCCGACGACGAGGAGGATGAAGGCCAGCTTGATGACGCCGCCGAACAGCCCGACCGGCCGCCGCTTCGCCTTGGCGGGCGGGGGCGGCGGGGCGGCGGGCGGGGCCATCCGCGCATCGGGCGCGGCGACGGGATCGGGCATCGGGTCCGGCATGGTCGGTCTCATAGCACAGGCGGCAGGCTTCCAACGCCCGGCAATTCGCGGGGGTTGGCGCGCAGGCGGCGCATCGAGAAATGACAGGACGGACATCTGGCGCCGGCCGGAACGATGCTGCTAGACATGTCACATCAGGGCTTGGACGGAGAGACGGGAATGCGGATGACCCTCGCGGCGCTGGCCCTGGCCGGCGCGATGGCGCTGCCGGCGCAGGCGCAGACCCTGTCCATGGCGGTGGGCGCGCCGGTGACGAGCCTGGACCCGCATTTCCACCAGCTGTCCCCCAACAACGCCGTCGCCGCCATGGTGTTCGACCGGCTGGTGAACACCGACGCCCAGGCGCGCATGGTGCCGGGCCTGGCGGAATCCTGGTCCACCGTCGCGCCCGACACCTGGGAGTTCCGGCTGCGCCGCGGGGTGAAGTTCCACAACGGCAACGACTTCACGGCCGAGGACGTGGCCTTCACCATCCGCCGCGTGCCCAACGTGCCGAACTCGCCCTCCTCCTTCGCGGGCTTCGTGCGGCCGATCCGCGAGGTGACGATCGTGGACCCGCACACCATCCGCTTCCGCACGGATGGCCCCTACCCGCTGCTGCCGCAGGACATGACCAACGTCTATATCCTCGACCGCGAGACGCACGAGAACGCGGCCACCGAGGACTTCAACGCCGTGCGCGCCGCAGTCGGCACCGGCCCCTTCCGCGTCGTCTCCCACCGCATCGGCGACCGCATCGAGTTCGCGCGCAACGACGCCTACTGGGGCGAGCGCCCGGCCTGGGAGCGCGTCAACTACCGCATGATCGTCAACGACAGCGCGCGCACCGCCGCCCTGCTGGCCGGCGACGTGGAGTTCATCGACCAGGTCCCCACCGCCGACCTCGCGCGGCTGCGCGGCGACGCCCGCGTGGCGATGAGCGAGGTGACGGGGCTGCGCGTCATCTACCTCTCGCTCGACCACCCGCGCGAGGGCGCCTCCCCCTTCGTCACCGACAACGAGGGCCGCCCGCTGGAGCGCAACCCCCTGCGGGACCTGCGGGTGCGCCGCGCGCTCTCCATGGCCATTGACCGCGAGGCCATCGTGGCCCGCGTGATGGAGGGCGCGGCCAGCCCCACCGGCCAGTTCTTCCCGCCGGGCATCTTCTCCTACGTGCCGGACCTGCCGCCGCCGCGCTTCGACGCGGAAGGCGCGCGCCGCCTGCTGGCCGAGGCCGGCTTCCCCCAGGGCTTCCGCATCACCCTGCACGGGCCGAACGACCGCTACCCGAATGACGGGCGCATCATCCAGGCCATCGGCCAGATGTGGACGCGCATCGGCGTGCGCACGGCCGTCGAGGCGCAGCCCTGGACCACCTTCGTGGCCCGCGCCGGCCGGCAGGAGTTCAGCGCCTTCCTGATCGGCTGGGGCTCCAACCCCGAGGGCTCGCACCCGCTGCGCAACCTCGTCGCCAGCTTCGACGCCTCGCGCGGCTGGGGGGCGTCGAACCGCGGCCGCTACTCCAACCCGCAGGTGGACACGCTGCTGACGGAAGCGCTGCGCACCATTGACGACCGGCAGCGCGAGCAGATCCTCATCCGCGCCCAGCGCATGGCGCTGGAGGACGTGGCGATCATCCCGCTGCACATCCAGACCAACATCTGGTCCATGCGGCGTCACCTGCGCCACGACGCCCGCGCCGACGAGCTGACCCGCGCCCAGGACATCCGCCCGCGATGACCGTCTACCTGCTGCGGCGGCTGTTCCAGTCGCTCCTCGTCCTCGTGGCCATGAGCATCATCGTCTTCGTCGGCGTCTATGCCGTGGGCGACCCGGTGGAGATCCTGATCTCGCCCGACGCCGACCAGGCGGAGCGCGCGCGCGCCATCGTCGCGCTCGGCCTCGACAAGCCGCTGTGGCAGCAATACCTGGTCTTCGTGCAGAACGCCCTGCGCGGCGACCTCGGCCGCTCCTTCGTCTATAACGAGCCGGCGCTGCAGCTGATCCTGCAGAAGATGCCGGCGACGATGGAGCTGGCCTTCGGCGCCACCATCTTCGCCATCCTCATCGGCCTGCCGCTGGGGCTCTATGCCGGGCTGCACCCGGATTCGCCGGGGGCGAAGGCCATCATGGCCGGCTCCATCCTCGGCTTCTCGCTGCCCACCTTCTGGGTGGGGCTGATGCTCATCATGGTGTTCGCCGTGCAGCTGGGCTGGCTGCCCTCCACGGGGCGCGGGGACACGCTGTGGGGCTGGTCGTTCCTCACGGCCAACGGCATCTCCCACCTCATCCTGCCCTCGATCAACCTGGCGCTGTTCAAGATCAGCCTGGTGATCCGCCTCACGCGCTCCGGCGTGCGGGAGACGATGCTGATGGACTACGTGAAGTTCGCCCGCGCCAAGGGCCTCTCGCCCGCGCGCGTCACCTACGTGCACGTCTTCAAGAACATCCTCATCCCGGTGGTGACGGTGGTGGGCCTCGAGCTGGGCTCGACCATCGCCTTCAGCGTGGTGACGGAAAGCGTCTTCGCCTGGCCGGGCATGGGCAAGCTCATCATTGACAGCATCAACGTGCTGGACCGGCCCGTCATCGTCGCCTACCTGATGATCATCGTGCTGATGTTCATCGTCATCAACCTGGTGGTGGACATCATGTACAGCGTGCTCGACCCCCGCGTGCGGCTGGAGGGGCAGGGCTGATGTCCAGCACCACCGCCACCCCGGCGCCCGCGGCGAAGGAGGAGACGCCCTTCCGCCGCTTCGTCAGCGAGTTCGCGGCGTCGAGGATCGCGCTGGGCGGCTTCGTCGTCTTCGCCATCATCGTCGTCCTTGCCGTCTTCGCGCCCTGGATCGCGCCGCAGAACCCCTATGACCTCGGCACGATTGACATCATGGATGGCCGGCTGGAGCCCGGCGCGGTCGGCGGCTCGGGCATGACGCATTGGCTGGGCACGGACGACCAGGGGCGCGACATGCTTTCGGGCATCCTCTACGGGCTGCGCATCTCGCTCACCGTCGGCGCGGGCTCGGCGCTCATCGCCGGCATCGTCGGCGCCTCGCTGGGCATGCTGGCGGCCTATGCGGGCGGGCGCACCGACAGCGTCATCATGCGCGTGGTGGACCTCCAGCTCTCCTTCCCCACCATCCTGGCGGCACTGATGATCCTGGCCTTCCTGGGCAAGGGCATCGTCAACGTCGTCATCGCGCTCGTCATCGTCGAATGGGCCTATTACGCGCGCACCGTGCGCGGCTCGGCGCTGGTGGAGCGGCGGCGCGAATACATCGAGGCCGCGCAATGCCTGGCCCTGCCGACGAGGCGCATCCTGTTCCGCCACCTGCTGCCCAACTGCCTGCCGCCGCTGATCGTGGTCGGCACCATCCAGGTGGCGCGCGCCATCGCGCTGGAGGCGACGCTGAGCTTCCTGGGCCTGGGCGTGCCGATCACCGAGCCCTCGCTGGGGCTGCTGATCGCCAATGGCTACGAATACATGCTGAGCGGCAAGTACTGGATCAGCTTCTATCCCGGCGTGGCGCTGCTCATCACCATCGTCAGCATCAACCTGATGGGCGACCACCTTAGGGATGTGCTGAACCCGAGGCTGAAGAAGTGACGACCCCCACGCTGGAGGTCCGCGACCTCAGGACGCATTTCTTCACCCGCGCCGGCGTGGTGAAGGCGGTGGATGGCGTGTCCTTCACCGTCGGCCGCGGCAAGGTGCTGGGGCTGGTGGGCGAGTCCGGCTCGGGCAAGTCCGTGACGGGGTTCTCCATCATCGGGCTGGTGGATGCGCCGGGCCGCGTCGTGGGCGGGCAGATCCTGTTCCAGGGCCAGGACCTGGCGAAGCTGGATGAGGAGGCGATGCGCCGCCTGCGCGGCAACCGCATCGCCATGATCTTCCAGGACCCGATGATGACGCTCAACCCGGTCCTGCGCGTGGACACGCAGATGATCGAGACGGTGCTGGCCCATGAGCAGGTGGACCGCGAGACGGCCCGCCAGCGCGCGCGGGACGCGCTGGGCCTGGTCGGCATCCCCTCCCCGGATGAGCGGCTGAAATCCTATCCCCACCAGTTCTCCGGCGGCATGCGCCAGCGCGTGGCCATCGCCATCGCCCTGCTGCACCGCCCCGAGCTGATCGTGGCGGATGAGCCGACGACGGCGCTGGACGTGACCATCCAGGGCCAGATCCTGGCCGAGGTGCAGAAGCTGGCCGCCACCACCGGCACCAGCCTGATCTGGATCACGCATGACCTTTCCGTGGTCGCCGGCCTCGCCGACGACATCGCGGTGATGTATGCCGGCCGCATCGTCGAGGACGGGCCGGTGGGCCAGGTGCTGGACGCGCCGCTGCACCCCTACACGGTCGGCCTCATCGGCTCCGTGCCCTCCCGCAACCGCCGCGGCGAGCCGCTGCGCCAGATCCCCGGCATGACGCCCTCCCTCCTCAAGCTGCCCGCCGGCTGCGCCTTCCGCACCCGCTGCGAGCGCGCGGACGAGGCCTGCCTGGCCGAACCCGATCTCTTCCCGCTGCGCGAGGGCCAGCGCGCCCGCTGCTTCCACCCGCATCTGGAGGAGGCGCGCGCATGAGCGAGGCGCCCATCATCGAGCTGCGCGGCCTGTCCCGCCGCTTCGAGAAGAAGCTCGACATCGCCGGCAGGATCGCCAAGCGCCTCGGCGCCCCGGTGCGGGAGGAGACGGTGCACGCGGTGGACCGCGTGAACCTGTCCATCCGCAAGGGCGAGGTGGTGGGGCTGGTGGGTGAATCCGGCTGCGGCAAGTCCACCCTTGGCCGCATGGTCGCCGGCATCCTGCCGCCCAGCGAGGGCACGGTGCTGTGGCGCGGCCAGGACGTGGCGACGCTGGAGGGCCCCGCGAAGCGCGAGGCCAAGCTGCGCACGCAGATGATCTTCCAGGACCCCTATGCCAGCCTGAACCCGCGCATGCGGGTGGAGGACATCGTGGGCGAGGCGCCGGCCTTCCACGGGCTGGTGCCGCGCGGGCAGTTCGATTCCTACGTGGACGCGCAGATGCGCCGTGCCGGCCTGGACCCCGCCTTCAAGAAGCGCTACCCGCACCAGTTCTCCGGCGGCCAGCGCCAACGCATCGGCATCGCCCGCGCGCTGGCCGTGCAGCCCGAGTTCATCGTCTGCGACGAGGCGGTGGCGGCGCTGGACGTGTCCATCCAGGCGCAGATCCTCAACCTGTTCATGGCGCTGCGGCGCGAGCTGGACCTGACCTACCTGTTCATCTCGCACGACCTGGGCGTGGTGGAGCACCTGAGCGACCGCGTGGTCATCATGTATCTCGGCCGCGTGGTGGAGCAGGCGCCGGCGGAGGAGGTCTTCGCCCGGCCGAACCATCCCTACACCGCCTCGCTGCTCTCGGCCGTGCCGCGGATCCAGGCGCGCAAGCGGGCCTTCAACACGGTGCAGGGGGAGATCCCCTCGCCGCTCAACCCGCCGCCGGGCTGCCACTTCCACCCGCGCTGCCCGCATGCCTTCGCGCGCTGCCGCGTGGAGGTGCCGGCGCTGCGCGAGGTGGCGCCGGGCCACCTCTCGGCGTGCCACCTGAACGACAAGGCGGCGTGACGCCGCCCTACGCCGCGCAGTGGGAGAGCGAGGAGCTGGTCGCCGACTTCCTCGCCGGGGGCGACGCGGCGAGCGACCCGCTGTGGCGGAAGTCCGGCGCGGAATCCGCCGCCGAATACGCGCGCTGGGCGCGGCATCTCTGCGGCATGGCCTGCCTGCGCATGGCGCTGGGCGGCGCGCACCGCATCCACGACCTGCGCCGCGCCGTGCAGGCCCATGGCGGCTATGTGGATGAGGGCGGCGACGCCATCCATGGCCTGCGCTACGCCGGCGCCGTGGCATGGCTGAACGCGCAGGGCCACGACGCGCGCATCGTGCTGGATGAGGCCACGCAGGACATCCCGCGCAAGCTGGAACAGGGCGCGCTGTTCATCGCCTCCGTCCATCCGATGATCCGCACGCCCGAGGCCGCGCCGCCGCATCGCGGCGGGCACCTGGTGCTGGTCTTCGGCGTGGATGGCGAAGGGCGGCTGCGCTTCCACAACCCCTCCGGCCACACGGCGGAAACGCGGCGCGACGTGCGGATGGACCTCCCCACCTTCGCGCGCTTCCATGCCGGGCGCGGCATCCTGCTCACCCGGCGATGATGCGCGCCGACACGCGCCTCATCCTCGCCACCGCCTTCACCCAGACGGTGGGCTGGGGCACGCTCTACATCCCCTTCGCCCTGCTGCTGCAACCGATGGAGCGCGACCTCGGCTGGTCGCGCGCCACGCTGTCGGGCGGCTTCACGCTGGGGCTGCTGGTGGCGGGGGTGCTCGCCATCCCGGTCGGGCGCTTCATTGACCGGCATGGCGGCCGCCTGCCGCTGCTGGGCGGCGCGCTGCTGGGCGCCGCGGCGCTGGCCGGCTGGGCGATGGTGGCGCACCCGCTGGCCTTCTACGCCATCTGGGCCGCCATCGGCGTGGCGCACGCCACCTCGCTCTGGGTGGCGGCGATGGCGGTGGTGGTGGCCATGGCGCGCGACGCCACGCGGGCCGTGACGGGCATCACGCTGATCTCCGGCTTCACCGCCACGGTCTTCGTGCCGCTGGTGGCTTGGCTGGAAACGGCGCTGGGCTGGCGCGGCGCGCTCTGGGTGCTGGCGGCCATGCAGCTCTCCTGCGCCGCCGTGGCGTGGTGGCAGTTCCGCGCCGCGCCGCATCTCCCGCGCAGCGCCGCGCCTTCGCCGCCGCTGCGCGCCATCTGGCGCCGGCCGGGCTTCCGCGCGCTGGCGCTGTGCCTGGCGGCGCATTCCTTCATCGGCACCGCGCTGGGCGCGCACCTGGTGCCGCTGCTGCGCGAGACGGGGCTGCCCGAGGGCAGCGTCCTGCTGCTGGCCGCCCTGCATGGGCCGGTGCAGGTGGGCGCGCGGGCCCTGCTCTTCGCCTCGGGCGGGCGGCTGCCGGTGCTGCTGGCGGGCAGCGTGGCCACCTGGCTGCTGCCGCTGGCCTTGCTGTGGCTCGCGCTTTCGCCGGCGCAGGTGGTGGCGCTGCTGCCCTTCGTCGCCTTCTGGGCGGTGTCGGACGGGCTGCTGACCATCGTGCGCGCGGCCGGCACGGCGGAGATCCTGGGGCGCGAGGGCTATGGCGCCGTCAGCGGGGCCCTGCAGCTGCTGGCGGTGGCGCCGCGCATGGCCGGACCCGTGGCGCTGGCGCTGCTGTGGGAATGGCAGGGCGGCTACGCGCTGGCGCCCTGGCTGCTCGCCCTGCTGGGGGTGGTGGCGGCGCTGGCCTTCCGCGCCGCGCGGCGGGCGGCGCGCTGACAGGCGGCGCCGATCGGCGCCATCGTGGCGATGCGCTGGCGCAACCGCGTGGGGGCGCGCAACATCCCCCCGTTGAAACCTTCCAGCCACAGGGAACCGCCCATGACCCGCTTCGCCATCCCCGCCATCGCCGCCGCCGCCGCGCTGGCCCTGGCCGCCCCGGCCTCCGCCCAGATGCCCCGCTACTGCAACGGCACGCTGGCCGCCAACGCCTTCTACGCCAACGTGCAGAGCGACGGCCGCACCGCGCAGGTGACGTATCACGGCCAGATCCAGAACATGGACCCGCAGCGCCGCAAGGTGACGGCGAGCGTGGTGCAGGTGCAGCAGTTCGGCCCCTTCCGCGTGGTGCGGATGATCGGCAGCTTCGACCTGAACGCCTATGAGCAGAAGGACATCGCGCTGCTGACGCTGCACGTGAACAACCCCGCCGGCAGCGGCGCGCCGAGCGCCCTGGAGGTGGGCGGGCAGATCCAGGTGAGCTGCCGCTTCGGCTGATGCGAATGGCATCATTGCTTGACCGGTCCATGCGGCCCGCTTCGCGGGCCGAGCGCGCTTCTGCGCGCCGCGGCCGCACTGGCTTCGCTGGCCCGAGGGCCAGCTACGCGCGCCGCGCAGCCAAGCCC
>JBEQBS010000034.1:0-15992 GCA_041639675.1 Rubritepida sp.
CGGCCTGGCCGTCGCCGCCTTCTGCGCGGTGGAGCGCGCGCCCGACGACCCGCGCCGCCCGCCCGGCCATGTGCCGCTGGACGGCTTCTGGCGGAACCGCGGATACACCCACCACCCGGAGCTGGCCTGCACCTTCCGTTGGCGCGAGGTCGGCGGCAGCGAGGCCGTGCCGCACCGCCTGTCATTCTGGCTGAAGGCGCTGTGAGGCTCGCCGCCCTCGCCTGGCCGGTGGAGCCGCTGCGCGACGTTCCCGCCTATGCCGCCAAGCTGGAGGGCTGGGCGCGGCGGGCGAAGGCGCAGGGCGCCGACCTGCTGCTCTGCCCGGAATACGCCTGCGTGGAGCTCGGCGCCGCCCTGGCCGGCAATGCCGCCGCCGACGAGGCGACGGAGCTGCGCGCGATGGTGGAGGCCGCGCCCGCCATCCTGGCCGCCATGCGCGGCGCGGCGGTGGCGGCCGGGATCTGGCTCTGCCCCGGCACGCTGCCGGTGCGCGCGGGCGGGCGCGTGGTGAACCGCGCGCCGCTGATCCGCCCCGATGGCGCCATGGCCTTCCAGGACAAGCGCATGATGACCCGCTTCGAGGCCGAGCGCTGGGGCGTCGCCGCCGGCGCGCCGCCCGGCGTGTTCGAGACGCCCTGGGGCCGCATCGGCCTGGCCACCTGCTACGACGCCGAATTCCCCAAGCTGGTGCGCGCCCAGGTGGAGCAGGGCGCCTGGCTGGTGCTGGTGCCCTCCTGCACCGACAGCCTGCACGGCTTCCACCGGGTGCGCATCGGCGCCCGCGCGCGGGCGATGGAGAACCAATGCTACGTGGCGATGGCGCCCACCGTGGGCGGCTTCGCGGCCAGCGCGGCGCTGGACGAGAACCACGGCAGCGCGGCCATCTTCGGCCCGGTGGACCGTCCCTTCGCGGAGGATGGCGTGGTGGCCGAGGGCGCGGTGGACGAGCCGGGCCTGGTGCTGGCGACGCTCGACCCCGCCCTGCTGGAGCGCGTGCGGGCGAATGGCGCCGTGCGCAACCACCGCGACTGGCCGGTGGCGCCGGTTCCCATCCCCGCCCCGCTCCCCTTCGCATGACACTGGTCTGGATCGCCGCCGGCGAGGCCTCGGGCGACGTGCTGGGGGCGCGGCTGGTGCGCGCGCTGCGCCGGCGCGACCCCACGCTGCGCTTCGCCGGGCTGGGCGGCGAGCACCTGGCGGCGGAGGGCATGCCCAGCCTCTTCCCCATCGCCGAGCTGGCGGTGATGGGGCTGCTGGAGGTGCTGCCGCAGCTGCGCCACCTGTCCCGCCGGCTGGACGAGACGGTGGCGGCCATCACCGCGGCGCGCCCGAAGCTGCTGGTGACGATTGACAGCCCCGGCTTCACCCTGCGCCTGGCGCGCCGCCTGCGGCCGCTGGGCATACCCGTGGTGCATTACGTGGCGCCGCAGGTCTGGGCCTGGCGCAAGGGGCGCGTGCGCAGGATCGCCGAGGTGGTGGACCGCATCCTGGCCCTGCTGCCCTTCGAGGCACCCTTCTTCGAGGCGGCCGGCATCCCGGTGGATTTCGTCGGCCACCCCATCCTGGAAAGCGAATCGGCCCAGGGCGATGCCGCGCGCTTCCCGCTGGATGCGCCCGGGCTGGCCGTGCTGCCCGGCTCCCGCCGCGGCGAGGTGGCGCGGCACCTGCCGATCTTTCGCGCCGCGCTGCCGGAGGGCGTCACGCCGGTCATCGCGCTCGCCGGCACGGTGGCGGAGGAGGTGCGCGCCGGCACCGCCGGCTGGGGCGCGCGCTACGTCCGCACCCCGCTGGAGAAGGCGGATGCGCTGGCCGCCTGCCGCGCTGGCCTCATCAAGTCCGGCACCTCCTCCCTGGAAGCGGCGGTGGCCGGCCTGCCGCATGTGGTGGCCTACCGCATGAACCCCGTGACCGGCTGGCTGGCGCGCCGGCTGGTGAGGCTGCCGCATGCCTCCCTGGTGAACCTGCTGGCGGAACGCGAGGTGGCGCCCGAATGCCTGCTGGAGGACTGCACGCCCGAACGCCTGCGCGCCGCCCTGCGCCCGCTGCTGGAGGAGCCCGCGGCGCGCGAGCGCCAGCAGGCCGGCTTCCGCCTGGCGCTGGAGCGCCTGTCGCCGCCCCAGGGCCTGCCGAGCGAGGCCGCTGCGGATGCCGTGCTGAAGATGCTATAGGGACGGGATGCTCGAACTCCGCGGCATCACCCGGCGCTTCCGCATCGGCCCCACCGAGCGCCAGGTGCTGCACGGCATAGACCTGGACCTGCAGGCGGGCGAACTGGTCTCGATCATGGGCGGCTCGGGCTCGGGCAAGACGACCTTCATGAACATCCTCGGCCTGCTGGACCGGCCGAGCGAGGGCACCTACCGCATCAAGGGGGAGGACGTGCTGCGCGCCAACCCGGACGCGCAGAGCCTGATGCGCAACCGCATGATCGGCTTCGTCTTCCAGCAATTCTTCCTGATGCCCAGGCTGGTGGCCTGGCGCAACGTCGCGCTGCCGCTGATGTACCGCGGCACGCCGGAGGGCGAGGCGCGGCGGCGCAGCGAGGCGATGCTGGCGCGTGTCGGCCTGGGGCAGCACCTGAACCACATGCCCAACATGCTGTCCGGCGGGCAGAAGCAGCGCGTCGCCATCGCCCGCGCCCTGGTGACAGAACCCGCCCTACTGCTGGCCGACGAGCCGACCGGCGCCCTGGACCCGACGGTGAGCCGCGAGATCATGGCGCTGTTCGAGGAGATGAACCGGGAATTGGGCGTGTTGGTGGTCATCATCACCCATGACCCCGGCGTGGCCGCACGCTGCCGGCGCCGGCTGACGCTGGTGCAGGGCAAGCTGTACGAGGAGCACGAGTTGGCCAAGGTGAAGGCGGCATGATCCGCCAGACCGCCATCGAGGCCGCGGGCAACCTGCTGGCCGTCTGGAACCGCTCGCTGCTGGCGCTGATCGGCATCGTGGTGGGCGCCGGCGCCGTCATCGCCATGCTGCATGCGGGTGCGATGGCGCGCCAGGAAACCATCCGCCAGTTCCGCCAGATGGGCACCGACACGCTGGTGCTGCGCGCCGATTCCAACCAGGGCCTGGGAAATTTCCGCCTGGGCGACATCGAATCCGTGCCCGAGGCCGTGCCCCTGGTGCGGGAGATCGCGCCCTTCATGATCGGCGGCGGCACCATCGGCTACGAGGGGCGCTCCCGCAACGCCGGCTTCCTGGGCGTCACCGCCGATTTCGCGAATGTCGCCCGCCTGCCCCTGGCCCAGGGCCGCTTCCTCTCCCCCTTCGACCGCTTCGAGCTGCTGGCCGTCGTCGGCAGCGAGCTGGCGCAGCAGCTCTCCACCCCCTTCGCGCCGCTGCGCGTGGGCAGCGAGATCCGCGTCTCGCGCTACGTCTTCACCGTCGCCGGCATCCTGGAGCCGGCGATGATGAACCCCATGCTGCCGGTGGACGTGAACGGCACGCTGTTCCTCTCCATCCCCAATGCGCGGCGCGTGATCTCCATGCCATCCCTCTCCATGGCGGTGGCGCGCATGCAGCCGGATGCGGACCCGGAGGTGGTGACGCCCATGCTCCAGCAGCACCTGGGGCCGGGCATGCGCGATTCGCGGCTGAACATCCTGTCCGCGCGCCAGCTCATCGCCGGCATGAACTCCCAGGTGCAGCTGGTGGCCATGCTGCTGGGCGCGGTGGGCTCCATCGCGCTGGTGCTGGGCGGGGTGGGGGTGATGAACATCATGCTGATGAGCGTGGCCGAGCGCCGGCGCGAGATCGGCATCCGCCTGGCCATCGGCGCGCGGCGGCGGGACGTGCGGCGGCTCTTCCTGGCCGAGGCGCTGATCCTGTCCCTGCTCGGCGCCGCGCTGGGGGTGGCGCTGGGCTATGCCGGCGGCATCGGCTTCGCCTGGATGTCGGGGTGGGAGGTGTCCTTCTCGCCCATCGCCGCACCCCTGGGGGCCGCGGTCTCCATCGCCGTGGGGGTGTTCTTCGGCTTCTACCCGGCCGTCATGGCCGCGCGCCTTGATCCCATCGAGGCGCTGCGGGCGGAGTGAGCGAGGGCTCCGGCAGGGCGATCGGCGGGTCCCCGGTGCGCTGCATCACCCGCGGCATCGGGGCGAAGCGCGTCTCCACCGGGGTGAAGGAGGCGCCGCCCACCGGCTCGCGCAGCACGGAAGGCGGGGCGCAGGCGGCGAGCGTCAACAGGATGGCAAGGGCGCGCATGGCATCCACGCTATCCGCATCGGCGCGGCCTGTCAGCGCCATCGGCGCCGCTTCGCTGGACGCGCGCCGCAAGGTGGTGGGATAGTCCGGGCATGACAGGGCGCATGGCATGGGGGGCGATGCTGCTGGCGGGGATGCTCCTGCCGGCCGCCGCCGCCATGGCCCAGCCCGCCCCGCCGCGCCAGACGCGCGCCGTGCAGGCCCAGCAGTCCGGCATGCCGGCCGGTTCCGTGCCGATGACGCTGCCCGAGGCGGTGTTCCTGGCGCTGCGCCACAACCGCTCCATCCGCTCGCAATACCTCCAGCGCGTGGCGGACCGCTTCAACCTGCGCGTAGCGGAGGCGAGCTTCGACCCCCGCTTCGGCGTGCAGGGCAACAGCACCTATGCCCGCACCGGGCGCACCACCGGCATCGCCACCACCATCGGCCCGGTGGTGAACATCGCCACCCCCATCGGCACGCAGTTCCAGTTCGGCTGGCTGGGCACGCAGACCAACAACCGCGGCGCCAACCCGCTCGCCACCTCGCGCGCCACCTTCACCGTGGTGCAGCCGCTGCTGGCCGGCGGCGGCACCGACTTCGCCATGGCGCCGCTGCGCATCGCCCGCATCCAGGAGGTCGGCTCGCGGCTGCAATTGCGCTCGCTGGTGGCGGACCAGGTGACGCAGACCATCACCGCCTACCGCGCATTGATCCAGGCGCAGGAGCAGCTGCGCATCGCCGGCGAATCGCTGCGCCGCGCGCGCGACCTCGCGGGCGTGAACCAGGCCCTCGTCGCCGCGGGCCGGCTGGCCCAGGTGGAGCTGATCCAGGCGGAGACCTCCATCGCCCAGCAGGAGCTCCAGCTCGCCTCGGCCGAGAATTCCTGGCGGCAGGCGCGCCTCGCCCTGCTGACGGTGCTGGCGGTGGACCAGTCGGCACCCGTCTGGGCCGTGGAGCGACCGGCCGCGGAATCCGCCCGCGTGGACCCGCGCGCGGCGCTGGAGGTGGCGCTGGCCAATCAGCCCGACTACCTGCGCACCCTGCTAGGGGTGGAGGTGGCGCGCATCACGCTGGACGTGGCGCGCAACCAGCGCCTGTGGGAGGTGAACGTGGTCGCCGGCAATGCGCTGGGCGCCCAGCGGGCCGATGTCTTCCGCTCGGTCGAGGCGCTGACCGGCGCGCGCTCGGACTTCAACGTCGGCCTGCAGGTGAACATCCCGCTGGGCCAGGTCGCGCGCGAGCAGCCGGAGGTGAACGCCGCCATCGCCCTGCGCCAGACCGAGCTGCAGATCGCCACCGCGCGCGACCGCCTGCGCCAGCAGGTGGAGGACACGGTGCGCGCGATTGACACGCTCAAGCGCCAGGCGGAGCTGGCGCGCCGCGCGCGGGAGCTGGCGGCGACGCAGCTGGAGCTGGAGCTGGTGAAGCTCCAGGCCGGGCGCTCCTCCAACTTCCAGGTGGTGTCCTTCCAGGGCGCGCTGCAATCGGCGGAAAGCGCGGAGCTCTCGGCGGTGGTGGCCTATGCCAATGCGCTGTCGCAGCTCGACCAGATCCTCGGCACCACCCTCGACACCTGGCAGATCAGCGTGAATGACTGAGACCGCCGCGACGGACCTCGCGCACCTGCTGGATGCCGTCGCCGACGGCGTGCTGAGCGTGGGCGCCGACAGCCGCATCATGACGCTCAACCCCGCCGGCGCGGCCATGCTGGGCGTGGCGCGGGAGGAGGCGCTGGGCCAGACGCTGGCCATGGCGCTGATCGAGCAGGACAATGCCGACGAGTTCCTGGATGCGGTGCTCGCACCCCTCCAGCCCGACGCGCCGCAGGGCCGGCGCGTCGTCTCCTTCGGCGCGCGGCGGCTGAGCGTGGAAAGCCGCGTCTGGCGCGTCGAGGGCCGGCCCGCCCTGGCCGCCGCCTTCAGCGACGTGACGGAGGTCGAGCGCCTGCAGGCCGAACTCGCCGACAACCTGGCGAAGCTGCAGGACGCCTTCCTGGCGCTGGAGCGCAAGGGCGCGGCCGAGGCACGCTTCGCCCGGCGCGTGGCGCTGCTGCGCTATGGCGCCATCGGCGCGGTGCTGCTGGCGGTGGTGGGCGTGGCGGGCTGGACCTTCCTGGGCGCGCGCGCGCCGGGCCTGGATGCGCCGGTGGCGGTGCCCGGCGGCGTGGTGACGATGCAGGCGCAGGCCCAGCCCATCTCCCAGCGCATCGCCGTGGTGGGCGTGCTGGAGCCCGGCGCCAATGTCTCCGTCGTCGGCCCCTATGACGGCACGGTGCGGGAGCGCCTGTTCCGCTATGGCGGCCAGGTGCAGCGCGGCGAGGTGCTGCTGCGGATGGACCGCAACGAGCTGGAGGCGCGCATCCGCGAGGCCCGCGCCGCCGAGATCCGTGCACGCGCCAAGGTGGACGAGCTGAAGGGCTGGGCCACGGGCTTCGAGGTGGCGCGCGCCCGGCGCCAGCTGGCGGCGGCGGAGCTGGAAGCGGGCAACCTGCGCGCGCGCATCGCCCAGTCGCAGATGCTGCTCGGGCGCGGGATCATCCCGGCGGAGGAGCACCGCAACCTGCTCCAGCAGGCGCGCAACCAGGACCTGCAGCTCGAGGCGGCGCGGCAGGACCTCCAGGCCACGCTGGCGCGGGGCGACGCCACGCAGCTCGCCACCGCGGAACTCGAGCTGCTGAACGCCGAGGGCAAGCTGCGCGAGCTGGAGCAGGACCTGGCCAATGCCGAGGTGCGGGCGCCGGTGAACGGCGTGGTGCTGATGCCGGTCGAGCGGCCGGGCGCCGGCGGCCAGGGCGGCGGGCCGCAGACGATCGAGGTCGGCTCCCGCGTCTCGCGCGGGCAGGCGATGTTCTCCATCGGCGACCTGGACAGCTTCCTGGTGCGCGGCCAGGTGGACGAGATTGACGTGAACCAGGTGCGGCCCGGGCAGAACGTGGTCGTCACCGGCGACGCCTTCGCCGACACGCCGCTGCGCGGGCGCGTGCAATCCGTCGCCGCCCAGGCGAGCGCGGAGCGCGGCATGGGCATGGGCGGCGGCATGCCCTCCTTCGCCGTTTCCGTGGTGGTGGACGAGCTGACGCCGGAGGCGCGGCGGCGGCTGGCGGTGGGCATGTCCGCCCAGCTCTCCATCCTGGTGCATGAGCGCGCCGAGGCCGTGGTGCTGCCGCCCCAGGCCATCCGCAACGAGGGCGGAAGCCGCGTGGTGCGCGTGCGCGAGGGGGTGCGGATCGTCGCGCGCCCGGTGGTGCTGGGCATCACCACGCCGGAGGGGGTGGAGATCCGCGAGGGCGTGGCGCCGGGCGAGATGGTGGTGCTGCGGGGCGAGTGATCGGCCGGGCGGCCGATTCACCGCGGCGGCGAGCCGCCGCGGATCAGGACGGGTGAGCGGCCGATTCACCGCGGCGGCGAGCCGCCGCGGATCGGACGCTACGACCGGTAGCTGGGGTCCTGCCGGTCCAGCATGCGCAGCAGGGCGGGCCATTCCATCACGCCATAGGGTCGGCGGGTGCCGGGCTGGTAGTTGTTCCAGGTTTCCTCCAGCACCTCCTTGCGCACCTGCACCAGCGGCACGCCGCAGGCCATGGCCGCCAGCTGCGCCTTGCAGGAGAGTTCGAGGCGGTGCATGGCGTTGAAGGCCTCGCCGATGGTGCGGCCCACGGTCAGCAGCCCGTGGTTGCGCAGGATCATCGCGTTGCTGTCGCCCAGGTCGGCCACCAGCTTCTCCTGCATCGCCAGGTCCAGCACCACGCCCTCGTAGTCGTGATAGGCGATCTTGAGGAAGCGCATCGCCGTCTGGTTCATCGGCAGCAGGCCGCATTCCAGGGAGGACACGGCCATGCCCGGCCAGGAATGGGTGTGGATCACGCAGTCCAGCTCATGCCGGCGCTCATGGATGGCCCCGTGGATGACGAAGCCGGCGCGGTTGATGCCGTAGTCCAGCCCGCCGAAATCGGGCTTCAGCAGCACGTTGCCCTTCACGTCGATCTTGATGAGGGAGGAGGCGGTGATCTCCTCGTACATCAGCCCGTAGGCGTTGATGAGGAAGGCCCCCTCCTCCCCCGGGACGCGGCAGGAGATGTGGTTGGCGATCATGTCGCTCATCCCGTAATGGGCGACGAGGCGGTAGCAGGCGGCGAGGTCCACGCGGGCCTTCCATTCCTGCGGCGTCACCTGGTTGCGCAGGCTGGGGATGTCGAGCATCGGGCGCGCTTCTTCGAGCATGGGAATGTTCCTCCGGTCGGGTTGGGCGCATCCTAGGGGTTGAACCGGAGTTGGCGGAAGATGCGCGGCGCTTGCGCGGCGCGGGCGGCGCAAATATGGTCCGCGTCACGCGAAGCCGACGGGAGTGCCGGAAATGCGACACATGGTCCTGACCGCCCTGCTGCTGGCGCCCGGCCTTGCCACGGCGCAGGGGCTGGTGCCGCAGGTGCGGAACACCCCGCCCTCGACCACCGTGCCGGCCTGCGACGAGGCGGCGACCGCCTGGCGCGCCTGCATCAACGCCAGCCCGAAGACCCCGCAGGAGCGCGCGGCGGGCCTGGCGGAGGTGGATCGCTTCGTGCGCGATGTCTATGACAGCCGCGATGGCGGGCGGCGCTCGCTGGCCTCGGCCTGTCCGAACATGGCGCGCGGCTACCAGGACATGCTGCGCAACGGCGCCTGCGGCCGCAACGTGACCGGCGCCTTCGACGACACGCCCCGCCGCGCCGGGACGGATCAGCCGCGCCGGCCCTAATCGCGTGCGGGGCCGAACTCCGCGTCGCGGTGCACCCAGGCGCTGATGAGCAGGCCGAAGCCCATCATCACCATCAGCATGGCCGAGCCGCCATGCGAGATCAGCGGCAGCGGCACCCCGCCCACCGGGATGGAACCCGTCACCATCGCCACGTTGACGAAGATGTAGAGGAAGTAGTTGGTCCCCAGCCCGATCGCCAGCAGCCGGCCGAACTGGTGCCGGCACCGCAGCGCGACGAGGAAGCAGAAGGCCACCACCAGCAGCAGCAGCGCCAGCGTGCCCATGGCGCCCACCAGGCCGAATTCCTCGGCGATCATGGTGAAGATGAAGTCGGTCTGCTTCTCCGGCAGGAAGTTCAGGTGGCCCTGGGTGCCCTGCATGAAGCCCTTGCCCCAGAACCCACCGGAGCCGAGCGCGATCTTGCTCTGGATGATGTTGTAGCCGGCGCCCAGCGGGTCGCTCTCGGGGTCCAGGAAGGTGTGGATGCGCGCGCGCTGGTAGTCCTTCAGGTGGTCATAGACGATGGGCGCCGCGGCGATGGCGCCGCCGATGCCGATGGCGAACTTCCACCAGCGCACGCCGGCGGCCCAGAACATGGTGGCGCCGATGGCCGCGGTGATCAGCGCGGTGCCCAGGTTGGGCTGCCGGAAGATCAGCGCCACCGGGATGAGCACCAGGATGGCCGGCGGGATGAGGAAGAGCGGGTTGCCCACGCGCTTCCACGACGCCTTGTGGAACCACCAGGCGAGCGTCAGCACCAGGATGATCTTCATCGCCTCGGAAGGCTGCAGCTGGATGACGCCCAGGTCGATCCAGCGCTGGGCGCCCTTCCCCACCTCGCCGTGCAGCGCCACCAGCACCAGCAGCCCGATGCCGCCCAGATAGGCCAGCGGGGCGAGCCGCGCGTGGATGCGGATGTCCACCAGCCCGATGCACAGCATCAGCACCAGCGAGAAGCCGAAGCGCAGCGCGTGCTTGGAGGCGTAGGCCTCCGGCCCGCCGCCGGCCGAATACAGCGCGACATAGCCCACGGCGGCGACGGCGCAGAGCAGCATGACGAAGGGCCAGGGCACCTGCCAGAACTTCTGCAGCAGGCCCGAGCCGCGCTCGCGCGTCAGCAGGCGCTTCTCATAGACGAGGCTCATGCCATCAATCGAAATGATATCGGCAAAATTTTACTCTCTGTCTCGAGTTTTTTCGAAAGCGACTTTAACATCATGCAACAATGCGATGCGCTCACAGTATTCACATACGACTTGATTACGGCAATCCGGCGATACGTACTCACAAAGTGGCTCTGATTGAAAAATTCCAATATCATGGCTGTCAAAAAATGGATTGCACGGCTCGGCAAAGAAGCTCCAGCAAAGATTTTTTCTGTTTTCTGTTTTCGGGGCAGGCGGATTGTGCGCTGTGCTATTTATTACCGCTTGCTCTTCAATAACTGATGATGGAGGCTCTTCTTCAACTATATCTTCTTTTTTATGCTTAAGTACATAGTTCGGAATGCGCCCGAAGCGCCGCATTTTTCTTTCGAGAGCCGCCAGACTCGACCGCGAGGTAACCCCGGTGAGGCGGCGTTTAACGGTCATCACACCGTACCCTAGCTCGGATGATACACTGCTGCGACAACCTGCTCACCCAGTCCTTCCCTCCGCCACCCGCTGCGGCGGGGCCTGGCGGAAGCGGTTGAAGGTCTCCACCAGCACGTCGCGCGCCAGCGGCGCGGCGGCGCCGGAGCCCGAGGTGCCGTGCTCCACGATCACGCTCACCGCGTATTGCGGGTTGTCATAGGGCGCATAGGCCACGAACAGCGCGTGCGGCCGCCATTCGCGCGGCAGGCTCTCCACCCGGAAGCCGCGCTCGCGCTGCTCGCGGCTCACCCGGCGCACCTGCGTCGTGCCGGTCTTGCCCGCCATCTGCCCCAGCCCGGCCGGCAGGCGCGAGGCGAGCGCCGTGCCGCCCGGCTCGTTCACCACCGCCCACATGCTCTCGCGCACCAGGCGCAGGTCGCGCTCGTTCAGGCCCAGGCTGGGCCAATCCTCCGGGCGCTGGCCGCGCACCGGGCGGCCGCCGATGGCGCGCGTCAGGTGCGGCTGCACCGCGCGCCCGGTGGCCAGCCGCGCCGTCATGACCGCGAGCGAGAGCGGCGTGAGCTGGTAGAACCCCTGGCCGATGCCGTGCACCACCGTGTCGCCCAGCGCCCAGCCCTTGCCCTGCGCCTCGCGCCATTCGCGCGTCGGCACCAGGCCGGCGCGGGTGCCGGGCAGCTCGATCTCCAGCGGCACGCCCAGCCCGAGGCGGCGGGACATGGCGGCGATGCGGTTGATCCCCAGCCGCCGCGCCATCTCGTAGTAATAGACGTCGCAGGAAACCTTGAGGCTGGTCCGCATGTCCACCGCGCCGTGGCCGTGGCGGTTCCAGCAATGGAAGCGGCTCTCGCCCAGGTCGAAATGGCCGGGGCAGTGGATGCGCTCGCCCGGCGTGGTGACGCGCGCCTCCAGCGCCGCCAGCATCACCACCATCTTGAAGGTGGAGCCCGGCGCGTAGAGCCCGTTGGTGGTCTTGTTGATCAGCGGCGTGGCGCGCTGGCTGGTCCATTGCCGCCACTGCGCGTTGGAGACGCCGGCGTTGAACACGTTGGGGTCGAAGGAGGGCTGCGAGGCGAGCGACAGCACCTCGCCGTTGCGCGCGTTCATGACGACGACCGAGGTGCCCTCCTCGATCCGCCCGCGCAGCGCGCGCTGCAGCTCGGCATCCACGCTGATCTCGATGTCCTGGCCCGGCACGCCCTCGCGCCGGTCCAGCTCGCGGATGATGCGGCCGACCGCGTTCACCTCCAGCTGCACGGCCCCGGCGCGGCCGCGCAGCGTGGTGTCGTGGTGGCGCTCGATGCCCGCGCGGCCCACCCGCACGCCGGGGAGCTGGAGCAGCGGGTCGCCGTCCATGTCGCGCTCGGCCGGGGGGGCGACGTAGCCCACGATGTGCGCCAGGTGCTCGCCCTCGGGGTAGAGGCGCGTGGTGCCGACATCAATGAGGATGCCGGGCAGGTCCGGCGCGTTGACCTCGATGCGCGCCATCTCCTCCCAGGCCAGGAACTCGCGCACGATGACGGGCACGAAGCGGCGGCGGCGGCGCAGCTCGCGCTCGATGCGCGCGCGCTCATGCTCGGCCAGCGGGACGATGCGGTGGAAGGTGTCCAGCGTGGCGCCGATGTCCTGGGTCTGCTCGGCCACCAGCAGGGCGCGCCAGTTCAGCCGGTTGCCGGCCACCACCTTGCCGTTGCGGTCCAGCACGCGGCCGCGCGGCGGGGACAGCAGCCGGGCGGAAAGCCGGTTCTCCTCCGCCAGCGTGGCGTAGCGCTCGCCCTGCTCGACCTGGAGGAGATGCAGCCGCCAGCCCAGGAAGCCGAAGGCCCCGGCCTGGAGGCCGCCCAGCAGCAGGGCGCGGCGGGTGAAGACGGAGCGGCGGCGCTCCTCCTCCCGCTTCACGCCCTTCATGGTGAAGTTCTCGATGCCGCCCTTGGCGCGGCGCCGCTTGAGGAAAGGGATCCTCACAGCCCCTCCTCCGCCCGGCTCATCGCCATGTGCAGCCGGCCCAGCGCCCAGCCCAGCGCCGGGTAGATGCCGGCCGCCACGCCGGCCTGGAAGATGGCCGGCATGCGCGGCGGCACCTGCATCATCAGCAGCGCGTGCAGCACGAAGCCCAGCGCCGCCGCGCCGGCCGCGAAGACGCAGAAGGCCAGCCAGACCAGCAGGAAGGACTGCTTCACCAGCCATTCGCGCAGGCGCATCGCCACCGCATGCACCACCAGCAGCACCAGCACGCCGATGCCCAGCGGCGCGAAGGATGTCAGGTCCAGCAGCAGCCCCAGCGCGAAGACGGCCGGCGGCGGCATGGCGGCGGGGCGGAAGATGGTCCAGAAGAAGACCGGCGGCAGCGCCACCGCGGCGGCCAGGCCGGGCACGCCGACCGGCACCGCCGCCACCGCGATCAGCAGCGCGGTGAACAGCGCCGGGAAGGCCGCGCGCGCCCCGGCATCCAGCCGGCGCAGCACGCCCATCGGCGGCTCGGGGCGGCCCTTGGCGGCCATGTCACCGCCGCGCCGGCCGCGCCTCGGGCCGCGCCACCGCCTCGGGCGGCAGGATGCCCGAAAGGCCGTAGTCGAACAGGCGCAGCAGGTCCATGCGGTCCATCCGCGCGAAGAGCTCCACCTCCGCCGCGCCGCTCTCGCTCCAGCGCACCACGCCCACCGGCAGCCCGGCCGGGAAGGCGCCGGCCTCGGCGCTCGTCACCACGCGGTCCCCCTCGCGCGGGACCACGCCCTCGGGCCAGTGCTGGAGGCGCGGGCGGGTGGCGTTGTTGCCCACCATGATGGCGCGCGCGCGCGAGCCCTCCAGCACCACCGGGATGCGGCTGTTGATGTCGGTCGCCAGCAGCACGCGGGCGGAGCGGCTGCCCACCTCCGTCACCCGGCCAACGAAGCCGCGCTCATCCAGCGCGATCTGCCCCTTGCGCAGCTGGTGGTTGGGCCCGGCGGCCAGCAGAACGGCGCGGGCATAGGTGCCGCCGGCATCGGCCACCACGCGGGCGGTGCGGAAGGCCGGCGCGGGGTCCGGCACCCAGGAGAGCTGGCGGCGCAGCAGGGCGTTCTCGGCCTCCAGCGCCAGGGCCGTGGCCTGCCAGCGGTGCAGGCGCTCGTTCTCCTCGCGCAGGCGGGCATTCTCCTCGCGCATGTTCCACAGGGCGCGGGCCTCGGCCATCGCGTCCTGCGTGGCCTGCACCGGCTGCTGCACCGCGGCCCAGATGGGCGAGAGCATGTCCGCCAGCACCATCCGCGCGCGCTCCACCAGCAGCGCATCGGCCTTGCCGAGCAGCATGGTGCCGAAGGCGGCGGCGATCAGCACCGGCAGGGAAAGCCGGGCCAGCGCCTGCCGCAGCGGGATGGAAAGACGGATCAAGGCACCCCCAGTGACGCCTTAATACATGGAGGACAGCACCTGGCGAAGCCTCTTGATCTCCTCCAGCGCGCGGCCGGTGCCCAGGGCCACGCAGTTCAGCGGCTCCTCCGCCACCACCACGGGCAGGCCGGTGGCGTCGCGCAGCACCTCGTCCAGGCGGTAGAGCTGGGCGCCGCCGCCCGTCAGGACGATGCCCTTGTCCACGATGTCGGCCGCCAGCTCGGGAGGCGTGTTCTCCAGCGCCACCTTCACCGCGTCCACGATCTGCGTCACGGGCTCGTTCAGCGCGTAGGCGATCTCGCGCTGGCTCACCACCACCTCGCGCGGGACGCCGTTCATCAGGTCGCGGCCCTTCACCTCGGTCAGCGGGCCGTCCTCCTCGCCGTTCGGCTGGGCGGCGGCGCCGATCTCCATCTTGATGCGCTCGGCGCTGCTTTCGCCGATCAGCAGGTTGTGGGTGCGGCGGATGTAGCTGATGACCGCCTCGTCCATCTTGTCCCCGCCCACGCGCACGCTGCGGGCATAGACGATGCCGCCGAGGCTGATGACCGCGACCTCGGTGGTGCCGCCGCCGATGTCCACCACCATGGAGCCGCTCGGCTCGGTGACGGGAAGCCCGGCGCCGATCGCCGCGGCCATCGGCTCCTCGATCAGCAGCACCTTGCGCGCGCCCGCGCTCTCGGCGCTTTCCTGGATGGCGCGGCGCTCGACGGCGGTGGAGCCGGACGGCACGCAGACGATGATCATGGGCGAGGCGAAGGAGCGCCGGTTGTGCACCTTGCGGATGAAGTGCTTGATCATCTCCTCCGCCACCTCGAAATCGGCGATCACGCCGTCCCGGAGCGGGCGGATGGCGGCGATGTTGCCGGGCGTGCGGCCCAGCATCTGCTTGGCTTCCTCGCCCACCGCCAGCACCTGCTTGCGGCCGCGGTTGTCGGCGATGGCCACCACGCTCGGCTCGTTCAGCACGATGCCGCGACCCTTGACGTAGACCAGCGTGTTGGCCGTGCCGAGGTCAATGGCCATGTCGGCGGACAGGAAGCCGAACAGGCGTGCGAACATGCGAGGGGAACCTTTTTCCGGGGGGCGGGGCGCGCGTGGGTTAGACCCTCACGCCCCCCGGGGCAACCCCGGGATGCTACAGGCTGGACGCGATCGCCGGTTCCAGCCCCGAGGAGCGCGCCGCCGGGTGCATGGGGTTGCGGAAGCGCAGCTCCCCATCCGCCACGCCGCCGGGCAGCGCCAGCAGCTCCTGCCGCGTCGCGCAGGTGACGGCGACCACCGCGCGCGCCTCGGGGGTGGTGAGGAAGCGGCGGCAGGCGCCCTCCAGCTCCAGCGAGCCGCGCAGCGCCTGCCACTCGGCGGGCTCCAGGTCCTCGATGAACAGGGCCAGGATGCCGGGATTGCGGCCGGACAGCCGCGACCGCGCCGCGATGGACAGGCGCCGCGCCGCGGCGGCGCTCACCTCGTCCTCCCGCCCCGCCCGGGCGGCCATCACCAGCACGGAGCCGGAGGCGGGGTCGCCGGTCACGGCCAGGTGGGCCTCGGCGCCGAACTGGCCGCGCAGGCGCTCCGGCCAGGCGCCGGCGGCCTGGGCGCCGGCCAGGGCCAGGGGGTCGAGCTTGAGGATGCAGTCGGCCTCGCTGTGCTGGCGCTTCTGCGCGGCCAGCATGGAGGAGATGCGGCGATGCAGCTCGGGCAGCTGCGCCGGGCCGGCCACGCCGTCGGGCAGCGTCATCTTCAGCACGTAGCGGCCGGGATGCGCCGCCAGCCAGGTCTGCAGGTCGGGGTTCACCATGTCCACCAGCGCGGCCCAGTCGCCCTTGTGCAGCGGGCGGCCCTCCTCGGCGGACAGCGTCTCGCAGGCCACCTCGGCCACCGCGTGCTCGCGGCGCACCAGCAAGTCATGCGCGGTGCCGTGCAGCAGCCCTTCATGCTCCACCGCGAAGCCGCGGGCGCGGAACAGGGCGGCGGTGCGGATGAGGTGGAACAGCGGCACCAGCGTGCCCTCGCCTTCCAGCCCGCGCTCCACCAGCGCGCGCAGGCGGCGGCGCGGCCCATCCTCCAGCCCCAGGGACAGCTGCACCGCCGCCTGGGCCAGCAGGG
>JBEQBS010000035.1:0-15891 GCA_041639675.1 Rubritepida sp.
CGGGGCATAATCGCCCCACCCGGCGGGCGTGCCGAAACTGGTAGCCGGACGGCACTTAAAATGCCTTGGCCGCAAGGCCGTGCGGGTTCGAGTCCCGCCGCCCGCAGGCCGCATTCAGGCCGCGTGCAGCGCCTTCCACACCACCTCGGGCGTCGCCGGCATGTCAATCCGCTGCACGCCCAGCGCGTGGATCAGCGCATTCACCACCGCCGGCGGGCTGCCCACCGCCCCGGCCTCGCCCGCGCCCTTCACGCCGAGCGGATTGGTCTCGCAGGGGACCTCGATCAGGTCCACCTCGATCTCCGGCAGGTCCTCGGCGCGCGGCAGGGCGTAGTCCATGAAGCTCGCGCTCAGCAGCTGGCCGCTTTCGGGGTCGTAGGCGGTGCGCTCCATCATCGCCTGGCCGATGCCCTGGGCCACGCCGCCATGCACCTGCCCGCGCACGATCAGCGGGTTCAGCGCATGGCCCACATCGTCCACCACGATGTAGCGCGGGATGGCGATGGAACCCGTCTCCGGGTCCACCTCCACCTCGGCCACGTGGCAGCCATTGGGGAAGGTGTGGGCCTCGATCTTCGCGGTTTCGAGCGCGTCCAGCAGGATCGTGTCCTCGCCCGCCGCCACGCGCGCGCGCTGGCGGGCCGCGACGTCGAGGATGTCCATCCCGCGGTCGGTGCCGACCACGCTGAAGCGGCCCTTGCCGAACTCGATGTCCACCTTGGCGGCCTCCAGCAGCTGCGCCGCGGCCTCCTTGCCCTTCTCGATCACGCTGGCGGTGGTGACGAGGATGGCCTGCCCCTCCGAATAGAGGGAGCGCGCGCCGCCGGTGCCGCCGCCATCGGGCAGCGTCTCGGAATCGCCCTGCTTCACGCGGATCTTCTCCATCGGGATGCCGAGCTCGTGGTTGGTCAGCATGGCATAGGCGGTCTCATGCCCCTGCCCGGTGCTCTGGGTGCCGACATAGACATCCACCATGCCATCCTCGGCGAAGACGACCTTGGCGTTCTCGGTCGGCCCGCCGCCGGTCGCCTCCAGGTAATAGGCCAGGCCGATGCCGCGCTTCTTCCCGCGCGCGGCGGCCTCGGCCTGGCGCGCCGGGAAGCCGGCCCAGTCAATCTTCGCCAGCGCGGCGTCCATCACCCGCGGGAAGTCGCCGCTGTCGTAGCGCTGGCCGATGGCGGTGACATAGGGCATCGCCGCCTGCTGCACCATGTTGCGCCGGCGCAGTTCGATGCGGTCAATCCCCATCTCGGCGGCCGCCTGGTCAATCAGCCGCTCGACCAGGTAGTTGGATTCCGGCCGCCCGGCGCCGCGATAGGCGTCCACCGGCACGGTGTTGGTGATGATGCCCAGCACCCGCGCATGGATGGCCTGGAAGTCATAGACGCTGGCCAGCACCTTGGTGCCCGCCCCGGTCGGGATGAAGGGCGCGAAGGTGGAGAGGTAGGCGCCCATATTGGCGTGGTTGCGCGTGCGCAGCGCCAGGAATTTCCCGTCCGCATCCAGCGCCAGCTCGCCCAGGGTGATGTTGTCGCGGCCGTGGGTGTCGGACAGGAAGGCTTCCGTGCGCTCGGCGGCCCACTTCACCGGGCGGCCCACCTGCCGGGCGGCGAAGGCGCAAAGGGCGTATTCGGCATAGAGGTAGAGCTTCATGCCGAAGCCGCCGCCCACGTCGGGCGTCACCACCCGCACCTTCTCCGGCGGCACCTTCAGCACGGCATTGGCCAGCAGGCCCTTCACCAGCCAGGAGCCCTGGGTGCCGGCATGCACGGTGAACTGGCCGGAGGCGGCGTCGTATTCCGCCGCGCAGGCGCGCCCTTCCATGGAGGCGACGATGATGCGGTTGTTCACCACCGTCAGCCGCGTCACATGCGCAGCACCCTTGATGAGCGCCTCGGCCCTGGCGCCGTCGCCGGCCTCCCAGTCGAAGCAGGTGTTGTTCGGCGCGCCGGCCCAGACCTGCGGCTGCCCCGCCTCATGCGCCACGGCGAGGTCGGTGACGGCGGGCAGCATGTCGTATTCCACCGCCACCGCCTCGGCGGCGTCACGGGCCTGCTGCACGGATTCGGCGACGATGAAGGCCACGGGGTCGCCCACATGGCGCACCGTGTCGGTGGCCAGCGGCAGGCGCGGCGTCTCGCTGCGCGGCGAGCCGTCGCTGTTCTTCAGCGGGATGACGCAGGGCACCTCGCCCACCCCGGCCGCCACCAGGTCCGCCCCGGTGATGACCGCGAGCACGCCCGGCATGGCGCGCGCCGCCGTGGCGTCCAGCGACGTGATCCGCGCATGCGCGTGCGGCGAGCGCAGCACGAAGCCGCGCGCCGCGCCGGGCAGCGCGATGTCGTCGGTGTAGCGCCCATGGCCCAGCAGCAGGCGTGGGTCCTCCACGCGGCGCAGGGACTGGCTCAGGCCGAACTTCGCCATCGGGGTGTTCCTCCAAACCTCTGCCGCATCATCTGACGACGCGGCAGGGTTTGGGAAGGGGTCAGGCGCGCGCGAAGCGCCCCTTCACCCATTCGCGCAGGCCCTGGAACACCACGTAGAGCATCGGGATCATGAAGATGCCGAAGAAGGACGCCGCGATCATCCCGCCGAAGACCGGCAGCCCCACCGCCTGCCGGGACAGCGCGGCCGCGCCCGTCGCCAGGATCAGCGGCACCAGGCCGAGGATGAAGGCGATGGAGGTCATCATCACCGCGCGGAAGCGCATGCGCGCGCCCAGCACAGCGGCCTCCCGCAAGGGCACACCGGCCTCGCGCTGCTCCTTGGCGAACTCGATGATGAGGATGCCGTTCTTCGCCGCCAGCGCGATCAGCACCACAAGGCCGATCTGCGCATAGACATCCAGCGGCTTGCTTGCGACCAGCAGCGCCAGGAAGGAGCCCAGCCCCCCCACGGCGACGGAGAGCAGCACCGGCACCGGGATGGTCCAGCTCTCATACAGCGCCACCAGGAACAGGTAGGCGAAGAGCAGGGCGAGCGCGATCAGGATGCCGGTCTGCCCCGCCGCCTGCTTCTCCTGGAAGGCGGTGCCGGTCCATTCGAAGCCGAAGCCCGCTGGCAGCACGCGGCCCGAGACCTCCTCCATCGCCTTCAGCGCATCGCCGGAGGAGACGCCGGGCCGCCCCTGACCCAGCAGGGTGAGGGAGCGGAAATTGTTGTAGCGCTGGATGGTCTGCGGCCCCAGCACCACCCGCACATTCGCGAAGGCCGCCAGCGGCACCATCTGCCCGCGCGAGTTGCGGACCTGGAGGCGCCACAGATCGGGCATGTCGTCGCGGTCGGCCTCCACGCCCTGCACGTTCACCTGCCAGGTGCGGCCGAACAAGTTGAAGTCGTTGACGTAGAAGCCGCCCAGCGTGGCCTGGAGCGTGGTGAAGACGTCGCTGATGCGCACGCCGAAGGCCTGCGCCTTGTCGCGGTCCACATCCAGGAACAGGGAGGGCGTGGTGGGCGAGAAGGTGGAGAAGACCCCCGTCAGCCGCGGGTCCTGGTTGGCCGCGACCATCATGCCCAGCATGGCCCCGCCGAGCTGCACGGGGTCGCGCCCCTCGAAATCCTGCAGCTGGTATTCGAAGCCGCCGCCGGTGCCCAGGCCCAGGATCGGCGGCACGTTGAAGGCGAAGACGTTGCCGGCGCGGAAGCCCTGCGCGAAGCCGAAGACCTGGCCGATGGCGGCGAAGACGCTGGCGCTGGCCTCCCGGCGGTCCTCGAAGGGCTTGAGGCGGCCGACGATGAAGGCGGAGTTGCTCTGCGCGCCGCCGTCAATGAAGGAGAAGCCGATCACTTCCAGCACGTTCTCCATCGCCGGGTTCGCCTTGATGGCGGCCGCCACCTGGGCCGACGCCGCGGCGGTGCGCGCCACGCTGCTGCCCTGCGGCATCTGGATCTGGGCGAAGAAGGCGCCCTGGTCCTCGTTGGGCAGGAAGCTCTGCGGCGTGCGCTTGCTCACCTCGAAGATGCCGAAGGCGATGGCGGCGGTGATGACGAGCGACAGGATCGCGAAGCGCACCAGCTTGGACACGATCCAGGCATAGCCGTCGCGCACCGCGTCAATGGAGCGCAGCACGTACTTGATCGGCCCGCGCCGCGGCCCGTGATGCGGCTTCAGCACGATGGCGCAGAGCGCGGGCGAGAGGGTGAGGGCGTTGATGGCGGAGATCACCATCGCCACGCTGATCGTCACCGCGAATTGCTGGAACAAGACGCCCGAGACGCCGGGGATCAGCCCGATCGGCACGAAGACCGAGAGCAGCACCAGGGTGATGGCGATGATCGGCCCGGTGATCTGCTGCATCGCCTTCAGCGTGGCGGCGGCCGGCGAGAGCTCCGGCTCGGCCTCCATCACCGCTTCCACGTTCTCCACCACCACGATGGCGTCGTCCACCACGATGCCGATGGCCAGCACCATGGCGAGCAGCGAGATGGTGTTGGCCGAGAAGCCCACCGCCAGCAGCACCGCGAAGGTGCCGATCAGCGAGACGGGCACGGCAATGGTGGGGATGATGGTGGCGCGCATCGAGCCCAGGAACAGGTAGACGACGATCACCACCAGCACGAAGGCTTCCACCAGCGTCTTGATGACCTCGTGCATCGTGTCCAGCACGAAGTCGGTGGTGTTGTAGATGATGGTGTGGCGCAGCCCCTGCGGGAAGCGCGAAGCCATGCCATCCAGCACGCCGCGCACCGTGGCGGCCACCTGCACGGCATTCGCGCCGGGCGCCAGGTAGACGCCCATGGTCACGGCGTTCTGCCCGTTCAGCCGCGCCTCGACATCCTGGCTGGCCGCGCCCAGCTCCACCCGCGCCACGTCGCGCACGCGCAGGCTGGAGCCATCCGGGTTGGCGCGGATCACGATCTCGCCGAACTGCTCCGGCGTCACCAGGCGGCCCTGGGTCTGGATGTTGAACTGGAAGGACTGGTCGTCGCTGATGGGGCGCGCGCCGATGCGGCCCACGGCGGCCTGCACGTTCTGCGCCTGGATGGCGGCGATGATCTCGGCCGGGGTGACGGAGAGGTTGTTCAGCCGGTCCACCTCGTACCAGACGCGCATGGAGTAGTCCTGCGCGCCGAACATCTGCACGTCGCCCACGCCCGGGGCGCGCCGCAGCGCGTCGAGCATGTTGATGGTGACGTAGTTGGAGACGAAGAGCGGCGTGTGCTCCGGGTTGTCGCTGGTCACGCCCAGGAACATCAGCACGGCGGAGGACTGCTTGCGCACCGTCACGCCCGATCGCTGCACCTCCTGCGGCAGCCGCGCCAGCACCCCCTGCACCCGGTTGTTCACGTTGACCGTGTTGATGTCCGGGTTGGTGCCCAGCGCGAAGGTCACGGCCAGGGAGTAGGAGCCGTCATTGCCGCTGTTGCTCTTCATGTAGAGCATGCGGTCGGCGCCGTTCACCGCGCTCTCGATCAGCTGCGCCACCGTGCTTTCCACCACCGCGGCCGAGGCGCCGGGATAGCGCGCCGTGACCTGCACGACGGGCGGCACGATGTCGGGGAACTGCGCCACCGGGATGCGGGTGAGCGAGAGCAGCCCGGCCAGCGTGAGGACGATGGAGATGACGATCGCCAGCCGCGGCCGGCGGATGAAGACGGCCGAGATCATCGGCGCGCGCCCTGCGGCGCCTGGCCCGGGGCGGCGCCGGCCGGCTGCGGCGTCACCGGCGCGCCGGGGCGCACCCGTTGGATGCCGTCCACGATCACCCGGTCGCCCTCGTTCACGCCCTGCTCCACCACCGCGGTCTCGGCGGTGCTGCGGCCCAGGCGGATGTTGCGGCGCTGGGCCGTGTTGCCCTCGCCCACCACGAAGACGAAGAAGCCCTGCTGGTCCTGCGCCACGGCGGCGCGGGGCACGGTGATGGCCTGCACCGGCTCGGCGCCTTCCAGCAGCACCGTCAGCAATTGCCCGTCAATCAGCCGGCGCGCGCCGGGCTGGCTGGCCTGCGCACCCTCGCGCACCGGGTTGGCGATGGAGGCGCGGACCAGGATGCTGTCGGTGTCGCGGCCGATCTGCGTGTCAATGAAGTCAATGCGCCCGGCCAGCGGGTAGAGCTGCCCGTCCACCAGCCGCACGCGGATGCGCACGGCCTCCGAGCCGCCGCGCCCCTCGAAGCGCTGGCGCAGCTCCAGTGCCGTGCGCTGCGGGATGGTGAAGGCCACGCGCATCGGATCCTGGGACACGATGGTGGCCATGGCGTCGGTCAGCGTCGGGCTCACCACGTTGCCGGGCGTGTAGAAGGCGCGGCCGATGGCGCCGGCGATGGGGGCGTTGATCTCGGTGTAGGCGAGGTTGATCTCGGCCACGCGCACCTGCGCCTGCGCGCCCAGCAGCGCGGCCGCCGAGGTGCGCTCCTGCGCCTGGGCGTTGTCCAGCGCGGCCTGGGTGCCGGCGCCCGTCGCCCGCAGCTCCCGCGCGCGGGCCAGGGCCACGCGGGCATTGGCCAGCTGCGCCTCGGCGCTGGCGACGTTGGCCTTCGCCTGGTCCAGCGCCGCCTCGAAGGGCGCGCGCTCGATGCGGAACAGCGGCGCGTTCTCCGCCACCTCGGTGCCCTCGGTGAAGAGGCGCTGCTCCAGGAAGCCGGTGACGCGGGCGCGGATGTCCACCCGGTTGATCGCCTCGATGCGGCCGATGAACTCGGTGGATTCCGTGATGGGCGAGCGGCGGGCCTCCTCGACGCCGCCGGCCGGCGGCGGGCCGCCCTGCGGCATCTGCGCCAGGGCCGGGCCGGCGGCAAGGGCCAGGATCAGGGCAAGCTTCTTCATCGGGGTGCAACGCCTTCCAGTGGGGCACGACGACATGTGCGGCCCCGGGCAGCCTTCGCAAGTGCGAAGGATTCACCCGTGAATGAAGACCGGACAGGGGGCCGCGCGCAAGAGCGCCGCCGTGGCGCTGCCGAAGATCAGCCGGGCCAGCCCGCCTTCCTCCTCCGCCCCCAGCACCAGCAGCGAGGCCGCGGCGGTGCGCGCCTCGGCCAGCAGGATCGCCTCCGCCTCGCCCTGCACCGCCACCGCGCGGGCATCGCAGCCATGCAGCGCCAGATAGGCCGCCAGGGGCGCCGGGTCGCCCTCGAAGCCCAGCACATGCACCCGCCGCCCCGCCGCCAGGCCCAGCAGGGCGAAGAGCTGCGCCGTGCGCTGCGCCGGCAGGCCGGGGGCGGCGGCCAGCACCACCGGGCCCTCCGGCACCGGCCCCGGGGGCACCACCAGCAGGGGCCGCGCGCCGTCGCGCACCAGGGCCTCGATGGTCGGCGAAAGGCCGTCGTCGCAGGCCTCCGCGCCCAGGGTGGAGTCGCGGCCGATCACCAGCAGGTCGTGGCTGGCGCCGGCGGCCAGCAGCGCGGCCTCCGGCGCCTCCTCCGAGCGCTCCACCGCGAAGGCGATGTCGCCGCTGGCCGCCTGCGCCTCGGCCAGCACGCGCGCGGCTTCCTCCTCCACCATCCGCGCCAGGGCGGCGTTGCGGCGGGTGGCGAAGGCGCTGCCGCCCACCGGCACCGGTTCGGCCTCGTCCAGCGTGTGCGGGCGGTCCAGCACCACCAGCGCCGTCAGCCGCGCGCCATGCGCCCGCGCCAGGGCGAAGGCCAGGTCGCGCGCCGCCACGGCGCCGGGGGTGTCGTCGAGGGCGAGCAGGATGGAGCGCAGCATGGCCCCAGCATGCCATGCCATGCGGCCCGCGCAACGCAGCCCGCCTTTGACTTTCGCAGGCCGCATCGCCATCCTGGGATGCATGACCAGGAACCCCATCTGGGCCTCCCGCAAGGGAATGCTCCCCGGCCTCGTCCGGCCGGACCCCAAGCGCGGCTGAACGCCCGCGCCCTTCGTCCTGCCTGAATTCCATGGGGTTTCCATGTCCGCCACGCTCGCGCGCGCTCCGCTGATGGATGCGCGCTTCGCCCTCTTCGTCGCCGCCGCCACCTGCGCCTTCGCCGGCGTGTGGATGACCACGCCGCTCGCCGCCATCCTGCTCGCCGAACGGGGGGTGGATGCGGTGGTGATCGGCCTCTACGCCTCCTGCGTCTGGGGGGCGGCGCTGTGCGCGGCGCCGCTGACGCCCTGGCTGGCCGGCCGGCTGGGCGGCGCCTTCGCGCTGCACCGCCTGGCCGCGTGCCTCGCCGTGCTCGGGCTGCTGGGCCTGGGCAGCGACCCCGCCCTGCCCTTGTGGTTCCTGTTCGGCGCCATGCTGGGCGTCGGCTCCTGCCTCACCTGGACCACGGCGGATGCCATCGCCGCCGCCATGGCCCCCGCGGGCCGCGAGGGCGAGGCGCTGGGCCTCTACCAGACCTTCGTCTCGGCCGCGATCGGCGGCGGGCCGGCGGTGCTGCTGCTCACCGGCGTGGCCCCGCATGCCTTCTGGGGCGCGGCCGCCATCCTGCTGCTGGGCCTGCTGCTGGGCGCGGCGCTGAGGGACCCCGTGGGCGCCGTGCCCGCGCGCATGCGCCTGACGCTGACGCGGCTGCGCCCCGTGGCCTGGGTCATGGCCGCCCCGGCGGGCGCCGCCATGCTGTGCGGCGCGCTGGAGGCCGCGGCCGGCACCGTCTTTCCCGTGCAGGGCCTGGCGCTGGGCATGGCGGCGGGCGCCGCGGCGGCGATCGTCGTCGCCTCGGGCTTCGGCAACGTGCTGGCGCAATACCCGCTGGGCCGCCTGGCCGATCGCTGGGGCACCGACCGCGCCCTGCTGGCCTGCGGCGCGCTGGTGGCCGCCTCCGCGCTGCTGTGGCCGGCCTTGGCGCCGGGCTGGGCCACCTGGCCGGTGCTTGCGGTCTGGGGCGGCGCCTCGGGCGCCATCTACACCCTGGGCATGGTGCGCGCGGTGCAGCGCTTCGCGGGCCCGGCGCGGGCGCTGGGCATGGCGGGGCTGAACACCGCCTACCTGCTGGGCGGCGCCACCGGCGCGCCGCTGGCCGGCCTGGCGCTGGAAACCCTGCCCGGCTGGGGCCTGCCGGTGCTGCTGGCGCTGCTGGGGCTGGGGGGCTGCGTGGCCCTGGCGCGTTCGGTCAGGGCAGCAGGAAGCGCCTGAGCGCCGCCGCCGTCGCCGCCGGGTCCTCCTCCATCGGCACATGGCCGATGCCGGGCAGCACCACCGTCTCGCTGCGCGGCAAGGCGGCGGCGAAGCCGGCGGCGCGGGCAGGCGGCACCAGCCGGTCCTCCGCGCCCCACAGCAGCAGGGTGGGCGCCCGCACCGCCGCCAGTTGCGGGCGCGGGTCGCGGGCGCGGTTGTCCTTGGCGCGGTCGAGGATGGCCTGGCGCACGCCCGGCGCGCGCAGCAGGTCGCGATAGCGCTCGAAGCGCGCCTGCGTCAGCGTCGCCGGATCGGCATAGGTGGCGCGGAGGATGCGGCGCAGCGGCAGGTCCGGCATGGCCCAGGGGAGCAGCCGCGCCCACCAGGGCATGCGCTCGCCGCCCTGCGGGGCGTCGCGGAAGCCGTCCGGCGCCATCAGCACCAGCCGCTCCACCCGCTCCGGCGCCGCCGCGGCCAGGGCGAAGGCGATGCGACCGCCCATGGATGAACCGGCCAGGTGGAAGCGCCCGACGCCGAGCTGGTCCAGCAGCGCCAGCACCAGCGCCCCCGCCCGTGCATCCGAATAGTCGCGGTCCGGCGCGGGGGGCGAGAGGCCGAAGCCCGGCAGGTCCAGCCGGATGACGCGCAGCCGGTCCTCCAGGAGCGGCGCCACATCCTCCCAGGTGTGGAGCGAGGAGGCGAAGCCATGCACCAGCACCAGGGCGGGGGCGTCGCGCGGGCCGGTGTCGCGCAGGTGCAGGCGCTGGCCCAGCACCGCGCGGAATTGCGAGGGCGGCTGGGCATGGCGGGCCTCCAGCCAGGCGCGCGGCCGGTCGGGCGTCCAGAGCCACCAGCCGGCGGCGATGACGAGCAGGAGGAGGATCAGCAGGGCGATGCGCATCGCCCCTCACCTGGGGGTGGGGTCGCGTTCCGCCAGCGCCTCAGCCGCGCGCCTTCAGCCGGGCGATCTCCGCCTTCAGCGCCTCGTTCTCCGCCTTCAGCACCTCCACCTCGTTGTGGCGCGGGAAGGGGGTGAAGAGGCTCATCGCGCGCTCCATCATCGCCAGGTTCTGCCGGCCCATCTCCTCGAAGGAGAAGGGCTTGAGCGCGCTGGCCATGTTGCGGCGGATCTCCTCCTGCTGGCGCGCGAAGCCCTGCATCGTCGCCTCCAGGTACTTGGGCACCACCGTCTGCATCGAGCCGCCATAGAAGCCGATGAGCTGGCGCAGGAAGCCCTCGGGCAGCATCTGCCCGCCCTTGGCCTCCTCCTCGACGATGATCTGCGTCAGCACGGAACGGGTGATGTCCTCGCCCGACTTGGCGTCGTAGACGACGAATTCCCGCCCGTCGCGGATCATCTTCGCCAGATCCTCCAGCGTCACGTAGGAGGAGGACTCGGTGTTGTAGAGCCGCCGGTTGGCGTATTTCTTGACCACCACGGGCTGCGTGGCCGGAACGGTCTGCAAGGCGGCCTCGGCCATCTTCCCACCCCATCATCAGTTATGCTGCGCCGCCGCAGCATGGCCCAGGCGCGCGCGTTCCGCTATGGGTTTCCGCGATGGCCCCGGCCCCGGACACGGATGGACACGCCCGACGACCTCGACCGCCTCGCCGCCGACTGGATCGCCCTGTGGGAATCCGAGGTTTCGGCCGCGGCGCAGGACCGCGAGGCCGCGGAGGCCTGGGCGGCCGGCATGGCGCTGGTCGCGGCCTTCTGGCGCGCCCAGGCGGCGGGCATCGCCGCCCTGGCCAAGTGGGCGCCGGCGCATGAGCCCCCGCCGCGGCCCCCGCCCGCTGCCCCTGCACCTCCTGCTGGGGACGGCTCGCGGGATGGCGGCGATGGCGATGCCCTTCGATCCCGCATCGCCGAGCTGGAGCGGCGCCTGGCCGCGCTCGAGCGCGAACCGCGCGGAGGCGGCGCGCATTGCGGAGGCGCTCGCCCACGCGGGCGCCGCGCCTGAGGCCTTCCGCGCCGCGGTCTGGCGCCGCCTGCTGCGGGAGGATTCGGCCCTGGTCCAGGGCATCCTGCGCTACCGCCGCCACCCGCACCGCCGCAGCCTGGAGGACCCGCCGGCCTTGTGGCGCGAGGGCGCGGCGCGCCTGCTGGACTACGCGCCCGGCGGCGGCACGCCCGTGCTGTTCGTGCCCTCGCTCGTCAACCGCGCCCATGTGCTGGACCTGGACGAGGGCGCCTCGCTCATGCGCTTCCTGGCCGCCCAGGGGCTGCGCCCCCTGCTGCTGGACTGGGGCTGGCCCGGGGCGCCCGAGCGCCGCTTCACCCTGACCGACGTGGTGGCCGGAAGGCTGGAGCGCGCCATCCTCGCCGCCCCCGGGCCCGTGGTGCTGGCCGGCTACTGCATGGGCGGGCTGCTGGCCCTCGCCGCCGCGCTGCGCCGGCCGGAGCGGGTGCGGGCGCTCGCGCTGCTGGCCACCCCCTGGGACTTCCACGCCGAGCCCGAATCCGCCGGCCTCGCCCGCCTGCTGCCGGGGCTGGAGCCGCTGATGGCGCCGGGCAACGCCCTGCCGGTGGATGCCATCCAGTCGCTCTTCGCCATGCTGGACCCCTTCGGTCTGCAGCGGAAATTCCGCGCCTTCGCCCGGCTGGACCCGGATGGGCCGCGCGCCCGGCGCTTCGTGGTGCTGGAGGACTGGCTGAACGACGGCATCCCCCTGCCTGCCCCCGTGGCGCGCGAGACCATCGGCGGCTGGTACGGCGCCAACGAACCCGCCCGCGGCGAATGGCGCATCGCCGGCCTGCCGGTGCGCCCGGCTGACTGGCGCGGCCCCGCCTTCCTCGCCATCCCGTCGCGCGACCGCATCGTGCCCCCGGCCTCCGCCCATGCGCTGGCCGCAGCCCTGCCGGGGGCGGAGGCGCTGGACGTGCCGGCGGGCCATATCGGCATGGTCGCCGGCGAATCGGCGGAGCGCGCGCTGTGGCGGCCGCTGCTGGGCTGGATTCAGCGCGTGACGGTGGCGCGATAGGCGAGGATGCGCGCCTTCAGCCCCGGCCGCGCCACCGAGCGCGCCAGGACGGCCATGTCCGCCGCATCATCGGCGCGGCGGGTGCGGGCGTGCAGGCTTGCCACCGTCTCCGCATCCAGCGGCGTCGGGGCGGGCAGCGCGTCCTCTCCTTGCGCGGTGGCCAGGCCGAGGCGCAGCGCCTCCTCCGCCGGCACCGGCACCCCGGCCAGCAGCAGGCGCCGCGCCGCGCCGTCGCCCACCAGCGCCGCCAGCCGCGCCGTGCCCAGCACCAGGCCGAAGCGCGGCCCCGGAAAGGCGAAGGCGGCGCCGGGCAGCGCGATGCGGTGGTCGCAGGCGGCGAAGAGGTCGGCCCCCGCCCCGAAGACCCGGCCCTGCGCGACGCAGGCCGTCGTCACCGGCAGGGCGTGGATGCGCTGGAGCAGGATTTCGATGCGGATGATGCGCAGGGCCAGGTCGCCTTCGCTCGCCGCCTCCAGGTCGTGCAGGTCAAGGCCGGTGCAGAGGTTGCGGCCCTGCCCGCGCAGCACCAGCAGGCGCGCGCCGCCGGCCAGGGCGCGGTCCAGCGCGGCGTGCAGGCCGTCCACCAGCGCATCGCCCAGCGCATTGCCGCGCTCCGGCCGCGCCAGGGTCAGCGTCCAGGCCGGGCCATCGGCGGCCACGGCCACCGCCTCGTCATCCTGCATCGCTCATCCCCCGTTCGCCGCGCGGCGGGTGGCGGCCGCGCCTGCCCAGGCGCATGCTGCATGCCACGCCACGGAGCAAGCCCCATGCCCATCCCCGACGCCATCGCCGCCCTGCGCCCCGAGATGCAGGACTGGCGCCGCGACTTCCACGCCCACCCGGAGATCGGCTTCGAGGAAATCCGCACCTCGGGCATCGTCGCCGGCCTGCTGGAAACCTGGGGCATCGAGGTGCATCGCGGCATCGGCCGCACCGGCGTGGTGGGCGTCATCCGCGGCGCGCGGCCGGGCAACCGCGCCATCGGCCTGCGCGCCGACATGGACGCCCTGCCGATGCCCGAGCTGAACGAGGGCCTGCCGCACCGCTCCACCAACCCGCACGCCATGCATGCCTGCGGCCATGACGGCCACACCGCCATGCTGCTGGGGGCGGCGAAGCACCTGGCCGCCACGCGCGACTTCGCCGGCACCGTGAACGTGATCTTCCAGCCTGCCGAGGAAGGTCTGACCGGCGCCCTGGCGATGGTGGAGGACGGGCTGTTCCGCCGCTTCCCCTGCGACGCGGTGTATGGGCTGCACAACCTGCCTTCCCTGCCACTGGGCGTGGCGGCCATCCGCCCCGGCACGGTGCTGGCGGCGGTGGACTATTTCTCCGTCAGGCTGCACGGCCGCAGCGCCCATGCCGCCGAGCCGCATAACGGGCTGGACCCGCTGCCCTGCGCGGTGGCGATCTTCCAGGCGCTCCAGACCCTCGTCTCCCGCCGCACCGCGCCGCATGACGTGGCGGTGCTGAGCGTGGGCCAGTTCCACGCCGGCACCTCCGACATCGTGCTGCCCGAGGTGGTGGAGCTGCGCGGCACCATCCGCACGCTCAAGCCCGCCGTGCATGACGCGCTGCACGCGCTGTTCCGCCAGACGGTGGAAGGCATCGCCGCCGCGCATGGCGTGCGGCTGGAGCTGGATCTGCGCTACTCCTACCCGCCCACCATCAACACGGAGGACCAGGCGGCACTGGCCGCCGCGGCCTGCGCGGAGCTGGCCGAGGTGAAGGACGACCTGCCCTCGCTCACCGCCGGCGAGGACTTCGCCTACATGCTGGGCGAGGCGCCGGGCGCCTTCATCCTGCTGGGCCAGGCGGGCGAGGCGGAAAGCAGCCGCACCCCGGTGCACAATGGCCGCTACGACTTCAACGACGACCTGCTGCCGATCGGCGCCGGCATCCTGGCGGGCATCGTGGCGAAGGAGCTGGCCTAGAAAAGCGCCTCGGCCCCCGCTCGCCCGGCGATCTCCCGCACCTGCCGCAGCAGCGTCTGCGGCATCGGGATGCCCTGGGCCAGCCGACGCTCGCGCTCCATCTCCTCGGGCTCGCCGGCCACCAGCACGGGGCGCGCGGGATCGGCGGGAGGCATGGCGTGCAGCGCGTCCACCGCCTCGTCCAGGTCATCCTCGAAGGCGCCGGGCGGGCGGAAGGCGGCGGGGTCCAGCGCGAGCATGAAGTGGCCGATGTTGTCCGGCTCGTCCGCGCGCGCCTTGCGCGCCTCGCGCAGCGGCGAGAAGGAGCCGCCGGTGAGCGTCGCGCCCAGGATCTGCGCCATCATCGCCAGCCCGTAGCCCTTGTGCCCGCCGGTGACGGCATCGCCGCCCAGCGGCGTCAGCCCGCCATCGGGCCGACGGAACAGCTGCTCCATCGCCGCGGCGGGGTCCGTGACCGGCCGGCCCGCGCCATCCACCACCCAGCCAGCCGGCACGGGCTTGGCGTTGAGCTCGTGCACCTTGACCTTGTTCGCGGCCACCGTCGTCGTCGCCATGTCCAGCACGAAGGGGCGGTTGCGGCGCGCGGGCGCGGCGAAGGCGATGGGGTTGGTGCCCAGCATCGGCAGGGCGCCGCCGGTGGGCACCAGCATCAGGCTGCGGGCGGAGCTCATCACCAGCCCCACCAGCCCCTCGGCCGCCGCCAGCCGCGCATACCAGCCGGCCGCGCCGAAATGGTGCGAGTTGAAGACGCCCACCACGCCCACCCCATGCGCGCGCGCCTTCTCCATCGCCAGGCGCATCGCCATCGCCGCCACGGGATGGCCCAGCCCCGCGCCGCCATCCACCAGCGCCGTCACGCCGCCATCGCGCACCACCCGCGGCCGCGCATCCAGCTTCACCTGTCCCGCCGCGCGCATCCGCTCGTAGGAGACGAGCATGGAGATGCCGTGCGAATCCACGCCCATCAGGTCGGTCTCGGTCATCACCTCGGCGGTGGTCTGCGCCAGCTCCTCGGGCATGCCCCAGGCGCGCAGGATGGCGAGGATCTGCGCCCGCAGCTGCGCCGCCGGGATCATTGCCATGGCGTGCGCTCCCAGATGGCGCGGTAGCGCGCGAGCTGCGCGGGCAGCAGCGCCTCCCATTGCGCGCCGCGCAGGAAGGCCATGGGCAGCTCCAGCTGGCGCGCCTTCTCGATCCATTCGGGCTTGGCGACGGCGCGGGCGATGGCGTCCTCCAGGCGGCGCGCGATCTCCTCGGGGATGCCGCGCGGGGCGGCCAGGCCGCGCTCGCTGGTCATCACCACGTCGAAGCCTTCCTCGCGGAAGGTGGGCACGTCAGGCATCAGCTCCCAGCGGCGCTCGCCCATCGCGGCGAGGGCGCGCATCGGCGGGTTGTCGGTGGACAGCATGCCGATCTCGCCCAGGTTCAGCCCGGCCACGTCAATCTGCCGGCCCAGCAGGGCGTTGCGGACGGGGCCTGCGCCGGCGAAGGGCGCATGGATGAACTCGGTGCCGGAGGCGGCCTCCAGCAGCGTCAGCCCCAGGTGGTCGTCGGTGCCCACGCCGGAGGAGGCGACGCTGATGACGCCCGGCCGGCGCCGCGCATCCGCCACCAGCTCCCGCAGGCTGCGCCAGGGCGCATCGCGGTGGACCACGAAGGCCGAGGGATCGTCCACCAGCCGCGCCAGCAGCCGGATCTGCGCGGTGTCGTAGCGCACGCGCCGCTGCACGCCGAGCGACAGGTAGCCCGGCGTGTTGATGGTGCCCAGCGTGAAGCCGTCCGGCCGCGCGCCTTGCAGCGCGACATAGGCGGTCTCGCCCCCCGCGCCGGGGCGGTTGACGACGACGAAGTTGGCGCCCGGCAGCTCGGCCGAGATGAAGGGCGCGAGCGCACGCACCATCACGTCGGTGCCGCCGCCCGGCGCGAAGCCGACGATGACCTCGATGGGGCGGCCGGCGGGCCAGGCGGGCTGCGCCA
>JBEQBS010000036.1:0-15873 GCA_041639675.1 Rubritepida sp.
GAGATCCACCGCCACCTCGCCACGGAGCCCCGCCGATGATCGCCCGCCGCGCCCTCCTCGCCAGCGCCGCCCTTGCCGCGCCGGCCTCCGCCCCCGCCCTTGGGCAATCCTGGCCCGACCGGCCGCTGCGCCTGATCGTCGCCTTCCCGGCCGGCAGCGTGACCGACAGCCTGGCCCGCAACGTCGCCGAACCCCTGGGCCGCGAGCTCGGCCAGCCGGTGATCGTGGACAACCGCCCCGGCGGCAATGGCGTGGTCGGCACCATGGCGCTGAAGGGCGCCGCCCCCGATGGGCTGACCATGGGCATCCTGTCCGTCACCAACGGGGCGCTGAACACCTACCTGGTGCGCAACCTGGGCTACGACCCGCTGCGGGACTTCGCGCACCTGGCCTTCCTGGCGCAGGCGCCCTACCTGCTGGTGGTGCCGCCGAACTCGCCCGCGCGCACCACGGCGGAGCTGCTGGAGCTGGCCCGCCGCCGCCCCGGCGAGCTGACCTTCAGCCATGGCAACGCCTCCTCCCTCATCGGCTCGCAGCAGATGAACGCCATGGCCGGGGTGCGCATGCTGCCCGTGCCCAGCCGCGGCGGGCCGGAGGCGCTGACCGAGGTGATGGCCGGCCGCATTGACAGCACGCTGACGGACCTGGTCGCCGGCCTGGCCCAGGCGCGGGAAGGCCGGGTGCGCGCCCTGGGCGTGACGACGCGCGAGCCCTTCCCGCTGGCACCCGAGATCCCGCCCGTGGCGCGGGACGTTCCGGGCTACGAGCTGATCGTCTGGTTCGGCCTCGCCGCGCCGGCCGGCACGCCGGCACCCATCGTCGCGCGCATCAACGCCGCGGTGGCGAAGGTGCTGGCGGAGGAGGCGACGCGCGAGCGCCTCGGCCGGCTGGGCTACGCCCCGCGCGCCATGCAGCCGGAGGAATGGCGCGACTTCCTCCAGGCGCAGATCACCGGCCTCACGCGGCTGGCGCGCGAGGTCGGGCTGGAGCCCTCCTGACGGGAGGGCCGGCCCCGCGGGGCCGGCCGCCCGGCTACACGAACAGGAAGTCGCTCGCGTTCAGGTCCTGCGTCACGTTCCACAGCCCCACGGCGTCGCCGCCATGGGCGACCAGCACCGTGCTGCCGAAGCGCGCGATGGTGAGGTCGGCGAAGGTGAGGCCGGAGCCGCGGAAGTCCAGCCTGTCGCCATCGCCCCAATGGCCGCTGAAGTCGCTGACGCCATCCACGCCCCAGTGGCCGGAGAGCTTCACCAGGTCGGCGCCCGCACCCAGCGTCATCACGTCGCTGCCCGCGCCGCTGGTGAAGCTGTCGGCGAAGGCGGAGCCGACCATCACCGTGTTGACGCTGCCGGCGATGAGCTGGCTGCCCAGCTTGGCATTGGCGAAGAGCGTGGAGCCGGTGGCGTTGCCGGTCAGGCGCACGGCCGTGCCGGTCAGCGCGCCGATCTCGATGTCGGCGCCCAGGGTCCAGCCATCCACCGCGGCGAAGGCGACATCGGCGCCGCCGCCCGGCGCCTCGATGGCCTGGGAGGCGGCGTTGTTGACGAGGTAGATGTCGTCGCCCGCGCCGCCGGTCATCACCGTGGCCCCGGTGCCGCCGAAGAACACGTCCTTGCCGCTGCCGCCGGAGAAGTTGTCCACCCCGGCGCCGCCGAAGAAGAAATTGTCGCCGGCGATGGCGGTGGCGAAGGAGCCCATGCCGGGGTTCGCCACCACCATGGCGCCGGAGGAGCCGAGGTTCACCGCGTTGGCGGCGCCGCCCAGCACCACCACCTCGATGTTGTCGGCCGCGGTCCAGCCATTGACGGTGACGATCGCCACGTCATGCCCGCCGCCCGGCGCCTCCAGGATGGTCGCGCCGGCATGGGCGATGCCGTAGGTGTCGTCGCCGCTGCCGCCGATGTAGGTGTCCGCCGCGCCCTGGCCGATGAAGGTCCCGCCCAGGTCGTTGCCGCGGAACACGCTGGCCGTCGCGCCGCCGATCATCGTGGCCTTGCCCGTGCCGGCGGTGATGTCGGAGGCCAGCGCCGCATTGGCCACCAGCGTCTGCGCGGTGCCACCGCCGGTCATCTGCGTGGCGGTGCCCACCAGCAGCGCCGTCTCCACCTGGTCGGCCACCTTCCAGCCGTTGACGGCGACGAGGGCGCTGTCATTGCCCTCGCCCGCCTTCTCCAGCACGGTGGTGAAGCGGTTGGTGACGTAGAAGGCGTCGTCGCCCTGGCCGCCCTCCAGCCGGTCCGCCGCGCCGCCCATGCTGCCCACGAAGAAGTCGCGCCCCTCGCCGCCCAGCGCCGTGGTGCCGCCCCTGCCCATGAGGAAGGTGTCGTTGCCCGAGGCGCCGAGCAGCAGGTCCTGCCCGTCGCCGCCGGAGAAGGTGGTGTCCGTGCCGTCATGCGCCACGGCGATGTCGTCGCCGTGGGTGCCGTAGAACATGTCCTGCGAGGCGCCCAGCACGGTGGGCGGCAGCGGCTGGAAGTCGCCGAAGGCGCCGGGCATGCGCGGCTCGGCCGGGTGGAAGGTGATGTTGGCCGGCAGGGCGTTGGCGGTGGCCAGCGGGTTCCAGCTGTGCAGCACCACCGCCTGGTCGGGGCCGAAATACAGCACGCCCATGCCCTGCCAGGTATAGACCTGCGCGGGCTGGGCGAAGCCGTAGATGTCCAGCGTGTCGCCATTGGCCGGGTTGAAGCCGTAGATCACCTGCACGCCGTCGCCGGGGTTGTAGGCGATCCTGGACGGCCCCATGCCGTTGAGGATCACCTGGTCGCCGATGGTCAGCGCCGTGACGGCGCCGCCGGAGACGGTGATGGTGCCGTCATTCGGCCCGCCCACCATCTCGCCCCAGCCGACCAGGCGGTCGTTGCCGGCGCCGCCCAGCAGCACGCCCTTGCCGAAATTGCCTTCCAGCAGGTCCTCGCCGGTGCCGCCGACCATCAGGTTCCAGTCGCGCGTGCCGTCCCAGGCCGCGCCCATGCCCTGGTTGTTCGAGCCGGCGCAGCCGGAGATGATGATGTCGTTGCTCTCCGAGCCCTCGCCGGTCATGAAGCCGGTGGAGCCGTAGAGCACGCCGCCCTGCCCGAAGTAGTAGAGGGTCATGTTGCTCGGGCCCGGGCCGGCCACCAGGTAGGCGCCGGGCGCGCCGGCCAAGAAGGTGCTGCCGGTGCCGCCGCCGCCGATCACCGCGGAGCCGGGGGCGGAGGTGGTCACGCCGCCGCCATTGGGCGCATAGAGGTAGGCCGGCACCGGGCCGGACTGCGCATGGCCCGGCTGCACGATGATCGGCGCCCCGTCCAGCACCGTGCCGGTGACGTGCGTGAACCCGCCATCCACGCCGGTGACGTGCATGTTGGTGGTGATGGTGATGGCGTCGCTCTGCCCCGTCGCCGCATCCACGTCGGAGGTGATGAGCGGCGGGTTGCCGGCACCCTTGGCGATCAGGTCCAGCCCGTCGCGCTCCAGGAAGCGCACGGTGTAGGTGCCGGGCGCGATGCCGCCGAGCTCGTAGGTGCCATCCGCGCCGGTGACGGCGCTGCCCACCACGGTGCCGTGGCTGTCCAGCAGCTGCACCGTGATGCCGGCGAAGACCGCCTGCGGCCACTTCGGCGGGCAGACGCCCGGCGGCAGGTCGAGGAAGGCCGTGCCCTTGATGGTGGAGAGCTGGTAGAGCCCGCCGTCGCGCATCAGGTCCGCCTGGCCGCTCTTCACCGCGAAGGTGGCGGTGCTGCCGGTGGCGAGGTTGGCGGCCAGCACGTCGCTGTCCGTCGCATCGGTGCCCTGGTCCGGCGTGGTGAAGACGTAGCCGGAGGGCGCCGTCCATTCCTCGCGGAAGGAGCCGGGCTTCAGGCCGGTGAACAGGTAGTTGCCTGAGGCGTCCGTCACCTGCGTGCCCAGCAGCGCGCCGGTGGTGGCGTCGTAGAGCCTGACCGTGACGCCGGCCAGCCCGACCTCGGCGCCGCCGTCCTGGATGCCGTTGCCGTTGATGTCCAGCCAGGCCTTGTCGCCGATCGTCACCGGGCGCCACAGGCCCGCGTCAATCTCCAGGTCCACGTCGCCGGAGATGTAGGTCTTGAGCGGCGTCTTGCCGGTGACGAGGTCGGCGTCGCTGTCCCTGGCGTCGTTGCCCGGCACGTCCTTGGTGGTGAAGGTGAAGCCGGGGGGCTTCACGAACTCCACCTGGTAGGTGCCCGGCCGCACGCCGCTGAACAGGTAGGAGCCATCCGGCGCGGTGGTCGTGGTCTGCACCACGTTGCCCGAGCCGTCGAGCAGCTTCACCGTCACGCCGGCCAGCGGTGTGTCGCCGGCATCCTGCACGCCGTCGCCGTTCTGGTCCTCGAAGACCAGGTCGCCGATCTTCACCGGGATGTAGAAGCCGCCATCCTGCGTCAGGTCGGACTGGCCGCCGCTGAGGGTGATGGGCGCCGTCTGGCCCGTGGCGGGGTTGACGTTGCTGTCGGTGGCCGCCGTGCCCTGGCCGGTGGTGGTGGGCACGTAGCTGGCGGGCGGGACCCAGATCTCCGTATAGGTGCCCGGCGGCACGGTGAAGAGGTAGGAGCCGTCCGGCGCCGTGGTGGTGGTGGCGACCACGGTGTTGGTGGCGGTGTTGACCAGCTGCACCGTCACGCCGCCGAGGCCCGAGGCCGCGCCGTCATCCTGGGTGCCGTTGCCGTTGATGTCCACCCAGGCGGTGTTGCCGATGGTGACGGGGTTCCAGATGCCCGCATCCACCGTCAGCTTCGTCTGGCCGGTGGCGAGCGTGACCGGCGCGCTGATGCCGGTGGCCGGCACGGCGTCGCTGTCCGTCGCCGCGGTGCCCTGGCCCTGCTGCGTGTAGGACCAGCCGGCCGGCTTGGAGAACTGCACGGAATAGGTGCCGGGCGAGAGGTCGTCGAACAGGTAGTTGCCGTCGCCGGCCGTGGTGGTGGTCTTGAGCACCGTCACGCCATCGGCGGCCAGCAGCCTGACCGTCAGGCCGTTGTAGCCGCTCTCCGTGCCGTCCTGGATGCCGTTGCCATTGGCGTCGTTCCAGATGCGGTCGCCCAGCGACACGGGCTGCCAGAAGCCGGCATCCACATTCGGGTCGTTGTCGCCCGAGACGTAGGTCTTGAGCGGCGTCTTGCCGGTGGCGGGGCTGGCGTCGCTGTCCAGCGCGTCGTTGCCGCCCTGGTCGGGCTGGGTGGTCTTCCAGCCCGAGGGGGCGACGAACTGCACCTGGTATTCGCCCGGCCGCAGCCCGGTGAAGGAATAGCCGCCGGTGCCGTTGGTGGTGGTGGTGCCGACGACCGCGCCGGTGCCGTCCAGCAGCGTCACCGTCACGCCGGCCAGGCCGGCCTCGGTGCCCTGCTGGATGCCGTCGCCATTGGCGTCCACGAAGGCGGTGTCGCCGATGGTGACGGGGCGGTAGATGCCCGCATCCACTGTCTGGTTCGAGGTGCCGGACACCAGCGTGACGGCCGGCGCCTTGCCGGTGGTGGTGTCGGCGTTGCTGTCGGTGGCCGCGTTGCCGCCCAGGAATTGCGGCGTGAAGGCCCAGCCCGCCGGCTTCACGAACTCCACCGTATAGGCGCCGGGCTTCAGCCCGGTGAACTGGTAGAAGCCGCTGGCATTGGTGGTGGTGGTGCCGATGACCGCGTTGGTCGCGTCCAGCAGCTTGACCGTGACGTTGTCCACGCCGGCCTCGCCGGCCTGCTTCACGCCGTCGCCGTTCACGTCCTCCCACACCGTGTCGCCCAGGCTGGCCGGGCGGTACAGGCCGACGTCATGCGTGAGGTCGGAGGCGTTGTCGAACAGGTCGAAGGAATTGCCGATGCCGGTCAGCGGGTCGGGGTCGCTGTCGGTGGCGGCGGTGCCCTGGCCGGCCTGGGTCAGCTCCCAGCCCGCCGGCTTCACGAAGGTCTCGTAATACCTGCCGGGCACCACGTTGGTGAAGAGGTAGAGCCCGTTGGCGCCGGTGGTGGCGGTGGCCACCACGTTGCCGGTGGCGAAGTCGCGCAGCTCCACCGTGACGCCGGCCACGCCGGTGTCGCCGCCATCCTGAATGCCGTTGCCGTTGAAGTCCTCGAAGGCGTAGTTGCCCACCTGGGCATAGACCACGGGCGAGGTGACGGAGGCGTTGACCGGCGTGCCGGCCCCGGGCGTGACGCCCCAGGGATTGGCGGGCACGGAGGGCGTGAGCGTGGCGGTGTTGATCTGCGCCGCGGTGGTGCCGGCCAGCACCTTCGCCACCACCTCGATCACGATGGTGTCGGTGCCGGTGTTGTTGCCGGCGTTCACCACGGTGCCGAAGTCGTAGGTCAGCCTGTTGGTGCCGGCATCGTGGCTCACCACCGGCGCGCCGGCGGTGATGGCGGGCGAGACGCTGACCAGGCTGGAGGACAGGTATTGCAGCCCCGCCGGCAGCGCATCCACCAGCTTCACGCCCTGGGTGCCTTCGCCCAGCGTGGCGGTGATGCGGTAGGTGACGGTCTCCCCGGCCGTCAGGTTGTTGCCGGAGGTGTAGGCGTTGTCGGTGCCGACGATCTGCTTGGTGATCGCGTCCACGATGTCCACGGTGATGGCCGCGTCGTCGCTGTCATGCAGCTGGCGCGACTTCGCCGGGTCGGTGTCGGTGTCGTAGGCGAGGTTGGCGGCATTGGGCACCACCTGGCCGTCTACCACGCCATCCACCAGCTTCGCCTGGTAGCGGATGGTGACGACGCCCGGCCCCAGCGGCAGCGAGGCCAGCGACAGGCCGATGGTGCCGCCCGCATCCGTCACCGTGCCGGTGGAGGACCAGGCGCTGCCGGGGATGTACTGAACGCCCGGCTGCAGCACGTCGCCGATCACCAGGTTGTAGGCGGCGGCGGTGGAGCCCGGCAGGTGGCGGATGGTGATGGTGTAGGTGGCGACGTCGCCGGCATCGCCGGTGGAGAAGGAGGCGTTCTTCTGAATGTCCAGCAGCGGCTGGACGAAGTCCACGTCGGCGGTCGCGGTGGCGGAGGTGTTGTCGGTCGTGACGGTGACGGCGTTGCGCAGCACGTCGCCGGTCTGGTTGGCCGCGACGTCCACCGCCTTGGCCTGCAGCTCGATGACGATCTGGTCCTTGGCGTCGTTCACGCCATCGGCCGCGTTGCGCACCGTGCCGAAGCTCAGCACCACGCTGTCCGTGTTGCCGTTGGCGCCCGTGTCGGTCACGGCGGTGCCGGGCAGCAGCAGGTTCACCGCCCCGCCGAGGGAGGACAGGTTGGCGCCCACCGAGACGACCTGCGCCGACCCGGCCACGTATTCCAGCGCACCGGCCGGGTTGCCGGTCGCCAGAATGTCCGCCAGCAGGTCGCTGACCGTGAGGTTGCGGCTGTCGCCCTCGGGCAGGGTGATGGTGATGTGGTAGGTGACGACCTCGTTCACCTTCACGTCCGGGCGCAGCGCGCTGCCCTGGGCGTCGCCCGTATCGGCGAAGGAGGTGGCGACCACCGCCTTCGTCACGGTGGGGGCGCGGAAGGTGACGGTGGCGTCGTCGGTGCGGGAATAGTCCCGCTCCTCGCTCTGCACGCCGGACAGCGTGTCGCCGGTGACGCTGGCGACGTTGGTGACGCTGCCGCCCGCCGGCACGCCCGGCGCCGCCGTGGCGGTGAAGGTGAGGGTGATGCTGTCGCCGCGCCGCAGGCTGTCGGCATGCACCTCGATCGGCTGGCCGGCGGCGCTGCCGGTGACGATGGAGGCATTGGCGTAGCCGGGCGCGGCCGAGATCGTCAGCGTCGCCGGGTCGTAGACCAGGTTGGGCGGCAGGGTGCTGAGCAGGTCCTTCACCACCAGGTCGTAGGCGGTGGAATCGAAGGTGCCGGCCTGGTTGGTGATGGTGATGGTGTAGTGGAAGGGGTCGCCCGCATCGCCGCCCACCGGCACCACGGACTTCGTGATGCGCAGGTCGGGCTCGACCAGCTCGATCCGCGCGGTGGCGGTCTGCACCACCGGCGCGCCGCCCAGCGGGTCGTCGCTGGTGAGGCGCGCCGTGTTGGTCAGCAGGTCGCCGGCCACGTTCTTCGCGTCGTCCAGCACCTGGGTGGTGACGGAGAAGGTCAGCAGGTCCTTCGCGTCGTTGACGTTGTCCACCGCATTGGTGATGCCGCCGAGGTTCCAGGACAGCGTGTCCAGGATGCCGTCGCCGTCGCCATCGGTGATGGTCGCGGCCATGCCGCCGAGGGGGCCGGAGATGTTGGAGCCGACCGTCACCAGCGTGCCGGACACCGCCTTCAGCACGCCATCGGCGCCGCGCGGCAGGATGTCCTCCAGCTTCACGTTGCTCAGCACGCCCTCGGGGATGCGGACCGTGACGGTGTAGGTCACGAGCTCGCCGATCGTCGCATCCACGATCGCGGCATTGCCCTGGCCGGAGCCGGTGTTGTTGGAGGTGGAGGCGACCACCTTCGTCAGCGAAGGCGTGACGCTGACGGTGGCGATGTCGTTCAGCGGGTTCTTGGCGTCCGGGTCCACCGAGAAGTCGGTGCCGCCCTCGGTCGCGGCGTAGTGCGTGACCATGCCTTCGTTGGTCAGGGCGCGGGGCACCGCCAGCGCGTCAATCAGCTTCGCGTCGAAGGTGATGATGGCGATGTTCTTGCCCGAGGACTGCGAATAGGCGTCAATCCCGCCATCGCTGGCCGACTGGTCGTCGAGCTGGATGCCGTTGCCGAAGATGCCCCCGCCCAGGTCGGTGAAGGAAAGCGCCGCGCCGGTGCCGTCGGTGACGGACAGGTTCCACCCGCCCGCCGGCATGGCGAAGCCCGCCGGCAGCTGGTCCTTGATGACGGTGTCGAAGGCGCCCTTCCAGCCGGAGCCGACATTCTCCACCACGATGGCGAAGGTGACGGTGTCGCCCGCATCCACGTTGCGCAGGTTGGCGTTGATCGGCGCCGCCGCGATGTCCAGGCTGCCAATCGTGCCGGCGAAGCGCGGCCCGGCGCTGCCCACCGCGGTGAAGGCCACCGGCCCGACGGAGCCGGTGAAGACGCCATCCGGGTTGTCGGTCGCCACCACGCCCTTGGTGACGCGCAGCACCGGCTCGCCCAGCTCGAAGCGGATGATGGCATTGTCCTCGACCGTCTGGCCGAAGCTGTTGGTCTCGGTGGAGGTGACCTGGTTGGTGAGCAGCAGCCCGTCGCCGAACTTCTGGTCGTTCACCGCCACGGTGAAGAGCAGGTCCAGGTGCGTCGTCGCATAGGGCGTGGGCAGCGCGTTGCCGGCGACGCCCGTGAAGTCGAAGGTCAGGGAGTTGCCGGCGGCGCTGAAGCCCACGTTCGGCACGATGCCGGTGCGCGCCAGCCACTGGTCGGTCGCGGCGTCGAAGCGGAACTCCCCCGCATCCGGCAGAGCGGAGGAGGCGTCGTAGGTCAGGGCCAGCGCGGTGAGCACCGGCAGCGGCAGGTAGTCGCTCAGCTTGAGCGTGTGCGAGGAGGTGAGCGGCAGCTCCAGCGTCAGCCGGAAGGTGACGGTGTCGCCCGCCTGGACGTGCGAGGGCGCGTTGAAGTCGGTGGTCCCGCGCGACAGGTCGCCATTGACCGCCACGATCGCCTTGCCGACCTGGTTCACCGGGATGGCGACGGAGGCCGCGCTGTCGTCGCCGATGCGGTTGCCGGTGGACAGCACGTCGCCGTCGTAGTCCACCGCGTTGCCGACCGGGTCGCCCTGGTCCACGTAGATGTCGCCCGGCACCGGGCCGGTCCAGGTCTCGTCCAGCGTCGTCTCGAAGATGATCTGGATGGTGGCCTTCTGGTAGGCGATGGCGTGGGGCGACTGGTTCAGCCCGCCGCCATTGCCGTCCAGGATGGCATCCGGCACCAGGCCGGAGGCCGCCATGGCGCCGGAGACATCGAAGGTGACGACGCTCTTGCCGGCCGCGTCCTTGCCGGTGACGCCGTAGAAGCCCACCAGGGAGATCACCGTGGTGACGCCGGCCTCCGTCACCTTCAGCGTCGGCACGGTGCCGGCGCGGAAGGTCTGGCCGTCGCCCAGCGTGTCCGTCACCACCAGCTCGTTCATCTCGAAGTAGTTCGAGACCTGGCCGTCCAGCGTGTACTTCAGCACGCCGCCCGGCTGGGCGGCCGGGCTGATGAGCTCCACGCCCTTCTGGATGGCGATGGACTTGGCGGTGACGATGTCCTCCGGCCCGGCCGGGTTGATCGTCACATGTGTGGGGTTGGCGTCGCGCGGGTCCAGCGGGTCCCAGTCGGCGTCCAGCGTGCTGTTCTGCTCCAGCGGGCGGAAGCCGCCGGTCGCGGGGTCCAGCACGGGGGTGGTGCCGTCATGCAGGAACTCGGTCACGTACCAGTCGGTGCGCAGCGTCGGCAGCATGGCGGGGCCGCCGGTGACGGTGCCGCTGAACACCGCCGTGACGGTCTGCGTGCCGTCCGGGTTCTGCGTGACGGTGATGCTGCCCGGCATCGGCAGGCCGGTGGCCTTGTTGACGAGGCTGGTGCCGGTGATGACGACGCCGTCGGGGATGGTGTCGGTGATGGTGAGGTTGGTGAAGGGCTGGCCGGTGGCGAGGGTGGCGGTGGATTCCCAGGCGCGCGGGTAGGACGGGCCGGTCGCCGTTTCCTGCTCCGGCCCGATGTACTGCACATCCAGCGTGGCGACGGCGGGCACGACGTTCAGCGTCGCGGCGGGGCCGGTGATGGCGGGGTCGGACAGCGCGTTGTCCAGCGGGTCGCTGCCGAAGGCGAAGCCGCCCCGGGCGGTCAGCGGCAGGGGCGTGTTCAGGTCGGCGAGGTTGGAGACCTGGAAGCGCAGCTCGACATCCGCCGGCGTCTGCGAGGAGGTGAAGGAGCCGAAGGGCAGCCGCAGCACCGCCACCTGGTCGCCCGGCGTGCCATGCAGCACGCGCGGGCCGCCGATGGTGGCCTCATCCCCGCCGATGGCGGCATTGCCGAAGGCATCGAAGGTCAGCAGCGTGACCTCGACATCGGCGCCGAGATGCTTCGCGGAGAGCAGGGTCAGCCCGTCATCCACCGCCGCGCCGGCGCCATCGGCGCCCAGCCGGGGGATGTACAGGTCAATGTAGGGGGCATAGCCGGTCTGCCCGGCGCCACCCGTGTTGTCGAAGCGCAGCGTGAGGGCCTGGATGTTGCCGATGAAGGGCGAGACGCTGGAACCGTCGAGGAAGGTGACGGTAGGAGTGGCAGCCATTCAGACCTCCATGCCCGCGCACGATGCGGGGACGTTCCCTCGGTGTCGAAATTCTTGCGACACGGCCCTATCTTTCACTGAACGTTAAACACGCCAAGTCTCATTTTTGCGAATGTGGACGGATTATGTGAGGAAATCCGTCCCATGCTTCGCGTCACGCATAAGGCCTTGACGGCAAGTCTTTGAAAAGGTGCAGGATCGCGAAACCGGGAGGACGTGATGCGGGGCATCGAAGGACAACTTGCGGTCATTACGGGTGGTGCCCGTGGCCTGGGTCTCGCCATCGCCCGGCGGCTGGAAATGGACGGGGCGCGCCTTTCCCTGTGGGATTCGGATGCCGATGCCCTGGCCGGGCAGCCCGCCGCGGACCGGCAGGTGGTGGACGTGACGGATGCGGAATCGGTGCAGGCGGCGCTGGCGCGCACCGAGGCCGCGCAGGGGCCGGTGGGGATCCTGGTGGCCAATGCCGGCATCACCGGCCCGAACCACCGGCTGGAGGACTACCCGGTGGAGGCCTGGCGGCGGGTGATCGAGGTGGACCTGGTCGGCGTATACCTGTGCTGCCGCGCCGTGGTGCCGGGCATGCGCCTGCGCGATGCCGGGCGGATCGTCGCCATCGCCTCCGTCGCGGGGAAGGAGGGGAACCCGATGGCCTCCGCCTATTCCGCCGCCAAGGCCGGCGTCATCGGCCTGGTGAAGTCGCTGGGCAAGGAGCTGGCCGATACCGGGGTGCGGGTGAACGCCATCGCCCCGGCGGCCGTGGAGACGGAGCTGTTCCGCCAGATGACGCCGGAGCAGGTGGCCTGGATGAAGGCCAGGATTCCCATGGGCCGCTTCGGCCTGGCGGAGGAGGTGGCGGAGATGGCCGCCTTCCTGTGCTCGGATGGCGTGTCCTTCTCCACCGGGGCGGTGTTCGACTGCTCCGGCGGGCGCGCCACGTATTGACGCGGTGGCCTACCGCACGCCGCGCCGCAGGTCGGCCTCCAGCCGCTGGCTGTACTTGCTCATGGCGAAGCACAGGATGAAGTAGACCCCGGCGGCATAGACATAGGCCTCGGTCGGGAAGCCCAGCCAGTTGGGGTCGCCCAGGGCGGCGCGCAGGGTGGTGAAGAAGTCGAAGACGCCGATCACCACCACCAGCGTCGTGTCCTTGAACAGGCCGATGAAGGTGTTGACCTGCGCCGGGATGGTGATGGACAGCGCCTGCGGCAGGATCACCAGCCGCATCTTCCGCCAATAGGGCAGGCCCAGCGCGTCCGCGGCCTCGTACTGCCCGCGCGGCATGGCCTGGAGGCCGCCGCGCACCACCTCCGCCATGTAGGCGGCGGTGAACAGGGTATAGGCCACCAGCACGCGCGCCAGGCGGTCCAGCGTCACCCCCTCGGGCAGGAAGAGCGGCAGCATGATCGCCGCCATGAACAGCAGCGAGATGAGGGGCACGCCGCGCACCACCTCGATCACCGCCGTGCAGAACCAGCGCACCAGCGGCAGGGTGGAGCGCCGGCCCAGCGCCAGCAGGATCGCCAGCGGATAGCCCAGCGCGAGGCCATAGACGGCGATGACGCCCGTGATGGTCAGCCCGCCCCATTGGCGCGTCTGCACCGCGGGCAGGCCGAACACGCCGCCGGCCAGCAGCAGCAGCATCAGCGGCGCGGCCACCGCCCAGGCGAGGAGCAGCCAGCGGTTCCAGAAGCGCCGCCGGGTGGAGGCGACGACCATGGCGACGAGGATGAGCAGCATCGCCGCCGGCCGCCAGCGCTCCTCGTAGGGATACAGGCCGAAGACGGAGAACCAGAACTTCTCGCGGATGAAGGCCCAGCAGGCGCCGCCATTGGCGCGGCAGGCGGCGGCGTTGCCGCTCCAGGTGGCGGAGAACACCGCCCAGTCCAGCACCGGCGGCAGCAGCCAGAGGAGCAGGGCGATGCAGCCCAGGCTGATGAGGATGTTCACCGGCCCGGTGAAGCAGGCCCGCACGAAGGCGATGGTCCGTTCGGCGAGGGAGGGCAGGGCGGGGGCGGATGCGCTCATCGCTCAACGCTCCTTCAGCGCGACGGCGCGGTTGTAGGCGTTCATCAGGGCGGAGGTGAGCAGGGAGATCAGCAGGTACACCGCCATGAAGATGGCGATCACCTCCACCGCCTGCCCGGTCTGGTTGATGGAGGTGTTGGCGACCGAGACGAGGTCCGGGTAGCCGATCACCACCGCCAGCGAGGAGTTCTTCGTCAGGTTCAGGTATTGCGAGGTGAGCGGCGGGATGATGACGCGCAGCGCCTGCGGCAGGATCACCAGGCGCATGATGCGCCCGCCCGGCAGGCCCAGGGCGCGCGCCGCCTCCCACTGCCCCTTGTGCACGGACTGGATGCCGGAGCGCACGATCTCGGCGATGAAGGCGGAGGTGTAGACGACGAGGCCCACCAGCAGGGCGAAGAACTCGGGGGAGAGCGACAGCCCGCCCTCGAAGTTGAAGCCGGCCAGCTCGGGCCATTGCAGGGTGGGCGCGCCCTGGAGCAGGGCGGAGAGCAGCGGCAGGCCCAGCAGCGCGGCCAGGCCGGGGAGGATGGTGGGCCGGCGCTCGCCGGTGGCGGCCTGGCGGGCGCGCTCGCGCCGCAGCAGGGCGTACCACAGGATGGCGCCGCCGAGCGCGGCCAGCAGGAAGGACCACAGGACCGGGTCGGCCAGCGGCGCCGGCAGCTTGAGGCCGCGCTGCGAGAGGAAGACGCCCGGCAGCGGGTTCAGCGCCTGCCGCACGGAGGGGAGCTGGAGGATGATCGTGTGCCAGAACACCAGCTGCAGCACGAGCGGCGTGTTGCGGATCACCTCGATGTAGCCGCCGGTGAGGCCGCGCAGCAGCGGGTTGGCGGAGAGCCGCGCGAGGCCCAGCGCGATGCCCAGGATGGTGCAGAGCACGATGCCCACCACGGCGACGCGCAGGGTGTTCAGCAGCCCGACCGTCAGGGCGCGGGCATAGGTGTCGGCCGGGGTATAGGGGATGGCGGATTCGCCGATCGGGATGCCGGCGGCGCGGTCGAGGAAGCCGAAGCCGAATTGCAGGCCGCGGGCGGCCATGTTGCGGATCATGTTGTCGTAGAGCGACCAGCCGGCGAAGACCACCACCGCCAGCAGCAGCCCTTGCCACAACAGGCCGCGCGCCGTGGCGCCGCCCGGCAGCGGGATCAGCGGCCGCGCCGCCGGCACGGATGGGATGGTCGTGCTGCTCATTCGCGCCGCCTCAACGACAAGACGAACCGCAGGCGCCCCGGCGCGCCGGCGGAGGATGCGGCCGCACGCGCGGCCGCCGCCCACCTTCAGGTGGGCGAAGCCAAGCGCGCGGATGCGCGCGCCCGGCGTGGCGAGCGGCCGTCAGGCCGCTCGCGGTGAGGGTACGAAAACTCCTTTACGCGCCCTCCGCGCGCCTCAGCGCGCGGGCGGCGCGTAAAGGAGGCCGCCGCGGGTCCAGATGTTGTTCTGCCCGCGCTCCAGGCCCAGCGGGGTCTGGGTGCCCAGGTGGCGCTCGAAGATCTCGCCGTAGTTGCCGAAGGTGCGGATGATGGTGCGCATGTACTGCGCATTCGCCGCGCCCAGGCTTTCGGCCATGTTGCCCTCGGCGCCCAGCAGGCGGCGCACGCGCGGGTCGGTGGCGGTGGTGGCCATCTGCTCCACGTTGGCGGCGGTGATGCCGAACTCCTCGGCGTCAATCAGGCCGAAGACGGTCCAGGCGACGATGTTGGTCAGCTCCTCGTCGCCCTGGCGGATCACCGGGCCCAGGGGCTCCTTCGAGATGCGCTCGGGCAGGATGACGTGGTCGGCCGGGCGGGTCAGCAGGGTGCGCTGGGCGGCCAGGGCGGCGAAGTCGTTGGTGAAGACGTCGCAGCGGCCGCTGTCATAGGCGCGGCGCAGCTCGTCCAGGTCGGCGATCACGACGGGGGTGAAGCGCAGGTTGTTCTGGCGGAAGTAGTCGGCCAGGTTCATCTCGGTCGTCGTGCCGGGCTGCACGCAGACGGTGGCGCCGTTGAGCTGGCGCGCGCTGGCCACGTTCAGGCGCCGCGGCACCATCACCGCCTGACCGTCATAGAAGACGATGGCGGGGAAGTTGAAGCGGTTGACGTTGGAATCGCGCGTCAGCGTCCAGGTCGAGTTGTTGGAGAGGATGTCCACCTCGCCGGCCGCCAGGGCCGGGAAGCGGCTCTGCGTGGTGACGGGGACGAACTCCACGCGGTTGGGGTCGTTGAAGATGGTGATCGCCACGGCGCGGCAGATCTCGACGTTGAAGCCCTGCCAGCGGCCCTGGCTGTCGGGCACGCCGAAGCCGGGGTTGGAGGGGCCCTGCACGCCGCAGCGCAGCACGTTGCGGCTGCGGATCTGGTCGAGGTCGCGCCCGGCCAGCGCCTCGCCGATGCCGAAGGTCATGAAGGCGGCCGCGGCGGCCGCCAGGACGGAAAGTCGCTTCATCACTCGGTTTCCCTGCTCTCCCGCGGGGGAGCCATGCCCCCTTGGCTGGGCTGCCATGTGCCAGCGGTGTGGGAACCTTTCAAGATGATTAAACCAAGTTTATTTCACCGTCGGAACCCGGGCAGCAGCGAGCGCGCGGCCAGTGGCACCGGCTGGGCGCGGTAGGCGTCCAGCCCGCGCCCGGCCCCCGGCGCCGCCATGGCCACCTGCACGCGCTCGCCCCCGTTGGACAGCACCCGCGGCGCGGCCGGCGGCGGCGCCTGCGCCAGG
>JBEQBS010000037.1:0-15804 GCA_041639675.1 Rubritepida sp.
ACTCTGCCACGCGTGACGCGAACCCCCCGGCCACGCGCCGGGCACCGAGGAGCGTGGGCGCCGCGAGCAGCGATGAGCGGGTCACGCCGTCGGCGCCCGGCTGCACCACCGCCACCAGTCGTGGCGGCACGCGCCCGGCGGCGCGGATCGAGGGCGGCATGCCGAACGCCTCCACGCGCCAGCCCGACCCGTCCGCAAGGACACGCACGCCGAAACCCTCCCCTTCCCAGGACTGCGCGAGGCATCGCGCCAGCGCCGCGGCGTCCGCTCCGCCGCCCGTCACCGCCAGCGGCACGGGGCGCGCATTGCAGGCCGCCATGGCCAGCACGCCCGCCAGCAGGGCCGGCCGGCAACAAAATGATGCTGGAGCGCCGCTCATCCTCTCCTGCATTGTGGCTTCGGGCCATCCAGCCCTGGAGACGATATCATGCATCATCACGCCATGGAGGCCTGCATCCAGGCATGCCTCGATTGCCACGCGTCGTGCCTTTCCACCATCGGGCATTGCCTCTCGATGGGTGGCCGGCACGCGGAAGCGTCGCACATCCGGATCATGATGGACTGCGCGCAGATCTGCGCGGTGTCCGCCGACTTCATGCTCCGCGGATCCGACCACCATGCCCACCTGTGCCGCGAGTGCGCCGACATCTGCCGCGCCTGCGAGCAGAGCTGCGCCGGCCATCCCGGGGCGGATGAGGCCATGCGCGCCTGCGCCGCTGCCTGCCGCCGCTGTGCCGAGGAATGCGGCAGGATGGCCGCCTGACGGGCCGGCCGCGGCGGGTCTCCCGACCCCGCCGCGGCCGCACATGCAACCTGGGACTGCGGAGGATTCGTCATGACAAGCACCATCAGCATCCCCAACATGACCTGCGGCGGCTGCGCGAAAGGCGTGCTCGCCACGATCCGCGCCAAGGACCCCGCGGCGCACCCTGAAACGGATGTGAAGGCGCGTCGCGTCGTCGTGACGGGTGCTGCCGACCCGTCGGCCCTCGTCGCCGCGCTACGGGCGGATGGCTGGGACGCCGAGATCGCGGCCTGATCGGTGTACGCGATCCGCCTGCACGTCGGAACAGGGGCGTCGCGTCGCCGTGCGGGAAGGAGCACACCCTTGTCACGGCAGGAAGGCCCACCTTCTTCACAGCCGTCACATCCTCCTGCAGTAGGGTCCTGCGGGGCCTGCCGCGGCGCGAGGAGGACCGGAACGGCGATGCCTGGGCGCCTCGCGCACGGTCGGCGTTCCGATGGCCACTAGCTCCTGCTTTTCGTCACCACCTTGACATGAGGTTTCCATGATCACCCGACGCATCCTCCCGTTCCTGGGCTTCGCGTCCATCGCCCCTGCTGTCGCGCAGCCGAGCCTGCGGGCCGAAGCTTGGCGCGACCCGAATTGCGGCTGCTGCGGCGGCTGGGTGGAGCACCTGCGCGCAGAGGGCTTCTCGGTGACCGACCGCGTGGTGCCGAGCGTCGCACCCTACCGCCGCATGCTGGGCACGCCGGGCGACCTGCTCTCGTGCCATGCGGCGCGCATCCTCGCAGGCGGCACGGCACTCGCGGTGGAGGGGCACGTGCCCGCCTACGCGATCCGGCGCGCGCTTGCCGAACGGCCGGCCGGCGTGGTCGGCATCGCGGTGCCGGCAATGCCGGTCGGCACACCCGGCATGGAGGTCCCGGGACGTGAGCCCGATCTCTACGACGTGATGGCGTGGCGCGGCGACGGCAGCCACTTCGCCTGGATCCGCATGCGCGGCGCCGAACTGGCCGCCTGACCTTCGCCAAGCCGATGAATCGGAAGGCGCCGCCCCCGGAAGACCGGTGGCGGCGCCGGAGGACGGCAATTCCCTGCGCGTAGCGCCGAGGATGCCGCGCAGGAGGTCAGTGGCGATGCGCCTGGCGTGCCGCCGTCTGCGTGGTGGCCGGCGCCGCAGCCGGGCTGGCGGCGGCGTGGCCGCCATGCGGGCCGTGGTTCATCCCCTCCATGCCGTGCACCATGGACGGGTCCACCTCGATCTGGCTGGCGTCGCCCGGGAAGGCGGCGACGATCATCCGGAGCAGCGCGATCTCCTGCGTCTGGTCGGTGATCACGTCCGTGTTCATGAGGTGGAGGAACGGATTCCGCGCGTTGGGATTCGCGTGGTATTCGCGCGCCATCTGAACCGCCCCCTCATGGTGGATGATCATCGCCTTGGCGAAGCGCACATCCTCCACGCTCACCGGGCCGACCGACCAGCTCAGCGGGGAGGGAGCAGGGGTTTTGAAGAAGCGGCGCTCACCGCCCATGTTCTCGGTCGCGACGGGCTGCATCAGCACGCCGAAGGGCAGCCGCACCGGCCGCGCCTCGAGGTTCCGCTGCACGTCGTCCAGCACCGCGATCTCGAAGACCTGGTTCGCCGCGATGGCACGCGACAGCTGCTGGAGCAGTGGGCTGCTGCGCCCCGGGTTGGCAAGGTAGTCGCGGCTCATGGTGAGCGCGCCGGCGTGGTGCGGACGCATGCCGGCCACGTATTCGCGGTCCACCTGCTGCGCCACGGGGTTCAGGCGGACGTAGTGTGTGGTGGTGGCCGTTCCGGCGTAGACGTTGAAGGGCTCGATGATGAGCGCCTGCGCCGGCAGGGCGATCGCCATGGCGGCGACGGCGGCGAGGAGGGATGCACGGAAACCCGTGCGGTTGGCATTGAAGGTCATGTCTCGTTCCTTTCGTTCCGCCGGCGTGTTGCCTGGGCGGAGTTGTTTTGATCAGGTGGGCCAGGTAGGCTCTCAGGGAGCGGGAGTGGGATCACGCCGCGTGGCGCGGTGGGCGGATATCCGGGGGCACCAGTTGGCCTGCCGGATGCGGGGCCACGGGCGGTACGGCCTGGCCGACCGGCGTGGCCGGGACTTGCGGCAGTGGCGGCGGCGGGACCATGCTGGGACATGACGCAGCGCAGGCACCCCGCACGTGGTCGGAACCGCCAGTTCCGGACGGGGCTGAGTTCCCCTGCAAGCACATGGACGCTGCAGCATGTCCGAAAGGCTCGCCCAGGCTCACCCGCCCGTCGCAGGCATGGGCCGCGGTGGCAGCGGCCACCATCGCCGGCAGCAGCAGCAGGACCGCCAGCAATACCAAAAGGCCGATGCGGAAGCGCCCCCGCATCGCCGATTGCGACGCAAAGGGGCCAGCGTCTTGCTCGCTCCTACCCCATGCGATGTGCCGTCGCCCGTTGTCCATGACGGGGAGATAGATGGAGGGTATCTGACATTCAAGTCATTCAGCTTCAGAGATGCAGGCGATTGATGCTAGCTATCCGTTTGAAAAACATCAAATCTTTTGGATCCTGCGCACGAGCGGATCTCCGTAGGCTTGTACAACAATTTATGTCGGCCGTGCCCTCGGCGGCTTCCGGCCAGCTTCTACTCCGGTTCTCATGACGAAGGCAGGACGACGATGCACCATCATGCCCAAGAAGCCCATGATCCGGAGGCGCCGGTGGCCAAGGACCCGGTCTGCGGGATGAGCGTGGACCCGGCGCGGACGCCGCACCATGCCGAGCATGCCGGCACCGCTCATCACTTCTGCTCCGCGGGCTGCCGGGCGAAATTCGTGGCCGACCCCGCCAGATACCTCCGGCCGAAGACGCCGCTGCAGGCCGAGGCCGTCGCGCCTGGCACGACCTACACCTGCCCCATGCACCCGCAGATCCGCCAGGTGGGTCCGGGGAGCTGCCCGATCTGCGGCATGGCGCTGGAGCCGGAGGTGCCGACCGCCGAAGCTGCGCCCAACCACGAGCTCGCGGACTTCACCCGCCGCTTCTGGATGGGCCTCGCGCTGACCGTGCCGGTCTTCCTGCTGGAGATGGGCGGACACCTCACGGGAATGATGCACCTGGTCGGCGGGCCGCGCATCGGCAACTGGCTCCAGCTGGTGCTGGCCACCCCGGTGGTGCTGTGGGCAGGCTGGCCGTTCTTCCAGCGGGGCTGGGCCAGTCTCCGCTCCCGCAGCCTCAATATGTTCACGCTGATCGCGCTCGGGACCGGCGTGGCCTGGGCGTTCAGCGTGGTGGCGACGGTGGCGCCGGGCATCTTCCCGGCCGCCTTCCGGGCGGCGGACGGCGCGGTAGCGGTGTATTTCGAGGCCGCCGCCGTGATCGTCGTGCTGGTGCTGCTCGGCCAGCTGCTGGAATTGCGCGCGCGTGAGCGCACGGGAGGCGCCATCCGCGCCCTGCTGAACCTGGCGCCGCCCACCGCGCGGCGCCTCGGCGCGGATGGGACGGAGACGGAGGTGCCCCTCGCCCATGTGCATGTCGGCGATCGGCTGCGGGTGCGCCCGGGCGACAAGGTGCCGCTGGATGGGGAGGTGCTGGAAGGCTCCTCCAACGTGGATGAAAGCCTGGTGACGGGTGAGCCGGTCCCCGTCGCCAAGGCCGTGGGAGCGAGGGTTACCGGCGGCACGCTGAACGGTCAGGGAAGCTTCGTGATGCGGGCCGACCGCGTCGGCCAGGACACTGTGCTGGCCCAGATCGTGCGGATGGTCGCCGGAGCGCAACGCTCCCGCGCGCCGATCCAGCGCCTGGCCGACCAGGTCGCCGGCCTGTTCGTGCCCCTGGTGATCGCGGTCGCCGTGCTGGCCTTCGCCGCCTGGGCGATCTGGGGGCCGGAGCCGCGCCTCGCCTACGGGCTGATCGCCGCCGTCACGGTGCTGATCATCGCGTGTCCCTGCGCCTTGGGCCTGGCCACGCCGATGTCCATCATGGTCGGCGTCGGCCGGGGCGCCCAGGCGGGCGTGCTCATCAAGAACGCCGAGGCGCTGGAGCGGCTGGAGCGGATTGACACCTTGGTGGTGGACAAGACGGGGACGCTGACGCGCGGCCGGCCCGAGGTGGTCGCCCTGGTGCCGGCGGGCGGCCTCACCGAGGACGAGCTGCTGCGCCTCGCGGCCGGGCTGGAGCGGCACAGCCAGCACCCGTTGGCCGAGGCGGTGGTCCGCGCGGCCATCGGGCGCAACCTCGCCATGCCGGCCGTCGCCGGCTTCGAAGCCCCGATCGGGCGGGGCGTCACCGGCACCGTCGAGGGACGGCGGGTGGTCGTCGGCAACGCGCGCCTGATGGAGGAGGCCGGCATCGAGCTCGGGGCCCTCGCAGCCGAGGCGGAGCGGCTGCGCGGCGACGGCGCCACGGTGTTCTTCGTGGCGACGGACGGCGCGCCTGCCGGGATCGTCGCCGTTGCAGACCCCGTGAAGGAGACGACACCCGCCGCCCTCGCAGGCCTCAAGGCCGAGGGGGTGCGCGTGGTGATGCTGACCGGCGACAACCGCACCACGGCCGAAGCGGTGGCGCGCCGCCTGGGCATCGCCGAGGTGGAGGCGGACGTGCTGCCAGAGGACAAGCAACGCGTCGTGGAACGGCTGAAGGCCGAGGGGCGCCGTGTGGCGATGGCCGGCGACGGCGTGAACGACGCCCCGGCCCTGGCGGCGGCCGAGGTCGGCATCGCCATGGGCACGGGCACCGACGTGGCGATCGAAAGCGCGGGCGTGACGCTGCTCGGCGGGGACCTGACGGGGATCCTGCGGGCGCGGCGATTGTCCCGCGCGGCGATGCGCAACATCCGCCAGAACCTGTTCTTCGCCTTCGCCTACAATGCCGCTGGCGTGCCGATCGCGGCGGGGGTGCTCTACCCGGTCTTCGGCATCCTGCTGTCACCGGTGATCGCGGCGGCGGCGATGGCGCTGTCCTCCGTCAGCGTGGTCGGCAACGCCTTGCGCCTGCGGACCGCGCGGATTGACTGACGCCGGCGGATGTTCGCCGCTGCCCATGCGGCCATTCACGCGTCATGGGCATACGACGCTGCAGCGGCGACAGCCGGCGCGCCATGGCCGACATGGGGCGATTGCGCCAGCGCGGCTGGGGCGGCCAGCAGCAGCGCGAGGACGGCGGAGCGGAACATGGGAACCTCCTGGAACGGACTGCGGATCATGCGGCGCGCCGTGCATCGCCGCGTTCCCGCCGCGTGACGAAACATGTCGGCGCTTCCCCGCGCGGCGCCGGCGCGGCATGAGGCGGGGATGGACGCGCCCGAACCCACCGCCCTCCTCCTCGCCTTCGCGGTGACGATTGCCGCCGGGCTGGCCACCGTGCTGGGCGCCGGCTTCGCCCTGACGGGGAACCATCGCTCCAGCCCGCGCCTGCTGCCCTCCGCCCTCGCCTTCGCCGGGGGCGCCATGGTCTATGTCTCGCTGGTGGAGATCCTGCCCAAGGGCCTGCTGGCGCTGGAGGAAGCCGCCGGGCCGCGCGGCGGCTATGCGCTGGCCACCCTGGCCTTCTTCGCCGGCGTCGGCCTGCTCGTGTTGCTGGACCGGCTGGTGCCCAACCCGCACCCCGACACGCGCCACCTGCCGCACGGCACGTCTGAGGCCGACCGGCACCTGGCGCGGCTGTCGCTGCTCACCGCCGCGGCCATCACCGCGCACAACCTGCCCGAGGGGCTGGCCACCTTCTTCGCCACGCTGGACAACCCGGCGGTGGGCGCGCCGCTGGCCATCGCCATCGCCCTGCACAACATCCCCGAGGGCGTCAGCATCGCCGTGCCCGTGCTCTATGCCACCGGCAGCCGGGGCAAGGCGGTGGGCGCGGCGCTGCTGTCGGGCCTGGCGGAGCCCCTGGGGGCGCTGCTCGGCTGGCTGGTGCTGGGGCCCTTGATGACGCCCGGCCTGCTGGGCGCGCTGTTCGGCGTGATCGCCGGCGCCATGGTGTTCCTGGCGCTGGACGAGCTGCTGCCCGCCGCCCAGCGCCACGCCCGCGGGCACGATACCGCATACGCGATGGTGGCCGGCATGGCGGTGCTGGCGCTGAGCCTGGTGCTGCTGCGGTAAGGGCAAACCTTTGTCATGCGCCCGTCACTCAGCAACGGGCGGAACGGGGCATCTCTCGGCTCACGGTACCTATGCCGATGAACCGAAGGACACCCCGACCATGATGCGTCCCCTCCTCCTCGCTGCCCTGCTGGCCTCCGGCACCGCGCTCGCCCAGCCGCTCCAGGCGGACCCGCGCGTCCTGCCGGCCGGCGTGGGCGGCAGCGCCCCCGCTCACCTGCACGGCAGCGACGGGGCCGATGGCGGCCCCGTCATCCATCGCCCGGACCAGGCGGCCGGCGCCGTGGTCTCCATGGGCGTGGCCCGGATGCAGGGCGGCGGCGACGAGAAGGCCATCACCTACGAGGCCGCGCCGCGCGGCAGCCTGGGCGGGCGGGTGGCGCCGCGCATCACCGGCAATGACGGCGGCGGCCCCGTGCTCTCCGGCGGCTGAGCCTCCACACCTCGCGCCGCCGCCCGGCCGGCCGAACCCTGCCCGCAGCCGCGGGCGGGCCATCGCCGGGCCACCTCAAGGGAGATCTTCCACATGACCCGCATCACCCTGCTGGCGGCCGCGGCCGTCGGCCTCGGCCTCGCGCTGCCCGGCGGCGCCCGGGCCTCCGGCCCCGCCGACACCTGGCAGTTCCGCTGCCCGGCCGCCGGCACCACCGTCGAGCAATCCTCCGGCACCACGCTGCGCTACCGGGCCGAGGCGCCGAACAACCCCGCCTCCTGCATCCTGGCCGCCGGGCAGCGCCGCTTCATGGGCTACTGGACCGTGAGCGAGGCTTTCTACCGTGCCGGCGGCGAGCGCATCGCGGATGCGCTGGCGAAGGGCATCCACCTGGACACGGTGCCCTCCGTCACCTTCGACTACTTCGCCACCAGCCGTACCCATGACAGCATCCATGTGCAGGAGACGTGGCGCGCCCAGGACGGCGGGCGCATCACCACGCCGGCGGGCAGCTTCGAGACGGTGCGGGTGGACCGCAGCTTCTCCGTCCTCGGCTCGAACTTCTTCTACACCCAATCCGTGTGGTTCGACCGCGCGGGGGGCACGCCGGTGACGGCGCGCATCGAGCACCGCAACCCGTTCCAGGCGCCCAGCCTGGTGAATTGGGTCGCCAACGACATCACCCGGCCGCAGGCGGCCCGGTGATGGCGGGGCGGGCGGGGATGCACCCTGCCCGTCACCCCGCCATGGGCAGGCGCAGCCGGACCAGCAGCCCGCCGCCCGGCGCGGCGTCGAGCTCCAGCGTGCCCTGCGCGGCATCGGCGAAGCGCTGCGCCGTGGCCAGGCCCAGCCCGGTGCCGGCCCCGCCCCGGGCGCCGTCCAGCCGCACGAAGGGTTGCAGGGCCCGTGCGCGGTCGGCCGGCGGGATGCCGGGGCCGGCATCCGCGATCTCCACCACCGCCATCCCCGCTTCGCGCCGCAGGGATAGCCGCACCGGCTCGGCGCCGTGCAGCAGGGCGTTGCCGAGCAAGTTGCGCAGCGCCCGCCGGGCCGCGACGCGCCGCAGCGGCAGCACCAGGCGGGCGGGGCCGTCGAAGGCCACGTCCTGCCCGGCATCGGCGGCCTCGTCGGCCAGGGTCTGCAGCAGGGCGACGAGATCGGTGGGCACCGCGGCCTCGGCGTCCCGCCCCTCGCGGAAGAAGGCGAGGACGCTGTCCACCATCGCCTCCAGCTCCTCGAGCCCGGCCTCCATGCGCGCGCGGTCCTCGCCCTCCGGCAGGAAGGAGGCGCGGATGCGCAGCCGCGCCAGCGGCGTGCGGAGGTCGTGCGACAGGGCGGCCAGCGCCTCCGTGCGGTCCTCGATCAGGCGCAGGATCCGGGCCTGCATGGCGTTGAAGGCCCGTGCCGCCTGCCGCACCTCGATGGGCCCCTCGGTGGTCAGGGGTATCTCGCGCGGGTCCCGGCCGATGCGGTCGGCCGCCGCGGCAAGCCGCTGCAGCGGGCCGGTCATCCAGGCCACCACGGGCAGCGCCACCAGAAAGGTGCCCAGCGCCATGGCGAGCAACGAGAGCCACTCGGCCGGGTCGCCCGGAAAGCCGTGCGGCCCTGGGGCGCGGGCGGAGAAGACCACCCAGCCGGCGCCGGGCACCGGCAGGGCGCCTCGGCCCTCCGCCGGGTCGCCGAGGGCCACCGCATCGGAACCCAGGCGTCCCACGCGCCCGGCCAGGGCGTCGCCCGGCCCGACAGGGGCGGCGGGCGCCTCCGCCTGCCAGGACAGGGACAGGCGCGGCAGGGACAGTGCGGCCACGGCCTCGGCCCGCCGGGGCGGCAGGGAATGGGCCGCCACGGCCGCAGCGGCCAGCACGCGGTCCGCCAGGCGGTCGGGCATGCCGCCCTCCTCCATCGCGTGGAAGGCGCGTTCATGCGTCACCATGCTGACGGCCTGCACCAGCGTCAGGCTGCCCACCAGCAGCCAGACGGTGCGCCCGGCCAGGCTGTCCAGCCGCAGCAGCCTCATCCGCGCGCGACCTCCGGCACGAAGATGTAGCCGGCGCCGCGCACGGTCTTGATGATGGCCGGGCTGCTCTCGTCCGGCTCAAGCTTGCGGCGCAGGCGGCTGACCTGCACGTCCACCGTGCGTTCTGCGCCCTCGATGGCCACGCGCCCGCGTGCCACCTCCAGCAGCTGGTCGCGCGACAGCACGCGCTGCGGGTATTCCAGGAAGGCCAGGAGCAGATCGAATTCCCCCCCCGAAAGGTCCACCACGGCGCCGTCCGGCGAAAGCAGCTCACGCGCCTTCACGTCCAGCACCCAGCCGGCGAAGTGCAGGCGGCGGGCGGCGGCGCTGGCCGCAGCGGGATCGCCTCCGGCGCGGCGTAGCACGGCGCGCACCCGGGCGATGAACTCCCGCGGGGCGAAGGGCTTGGCCACGTAGTCGTCGGCGCCCATCTCCAGCCCCAGCACGCGGTCCATCTCGTCGCCGCGGGCGGTCAGCATGATGATGGGCAGGCCGCCGCGGGCGCGCAGCCGACGGCAGATGTCGAAGCCGCTCGCGCCGGGCAGCATCACGTCCAGCACCACGAGGTCGGGTGGGGCGGCGGCCTTGTCCAGCCACCCGAACATCTCCCGCCCGTCGCGCAGCGGCACCGGCCGGAAGCCCGCCTCGCGCAGCAGGCGGGCGACGAGCTGGCGCATCTCGCCGTCATCCTCGACGACCAAGATGCACGCCTCGGGGTCGAGCAACCGGTCCTCACGTCCGCTCACGGGTTCAGTTCGCCGCTGCGAAGCGCACCGAGCGCTGCGGCTGGCCCGGCAGGGTCAGCGTCGCCACCACGCGGGTGCCACGGGCCGTCCAGTCGCCGCGGCCCAGCAGGAAGGCGCCGTCGGGCGCGAGCTCCAGCCTCACGGTCTGCTGGCGGCCGCCCCCCTGCACCACCGCGCTGCCGGAGGCGCCGGTGGCCGGCACCGGCCGGTCCTGGTCGTCCAGCACGTGGATGCGCAGCTCGCCGTCGCGCAGCACCAGCTCGACGTGGCGGGTGCCGGCGTCGGCGATCATGCCGCCATGCGGGCCGCGGGCATTCGGCTCATGCGCCAGCGCCGGGCCGGCGGGCGCGAGGAGGGCGAGGGTCAGCAAGGCGCGTCGGGTCATCGGGGTCTCCATCGTCAGAAGGCTTCGGCGGCGGCGGGCCGCGCGCCGGCATCGTCCCGCGCCGCGCGCTCGGCCCGCAGGCGCTCCAGCGCCGGCCGGCCGAACAGGTGGAACAGGATGGGCGTCACGAAGGTGTCCAGCAAGGTCGCCGTCACCAGCCCGCCCAGGATGGTGACGGCGACCGGATGGAGGATCTCCTTGCCCGGGGCGTCCGCGCCGATGGTGAGCGGGATCAGCGCCACCCCGGCGGAGAGCGCGGTCATCAGCACCGGCGTCAGGCGCTCGGCGCTGCCGCGCAGCACCAGGGCCAGCCCCCAGCGCTCGCCCTCGAACAGCGCCAGGTTGAGGTAGTGGCTGACCTTGAGGATGCCGTTGCGCGCGGCGATGCCCGTCAGGGTCACGAAGCCCACCAGCGTGGCGACCGAGAGCGGCAGGCCGGCGATCCAGATCGCCGCCACCGCGCCGATCAGCGCCAGCGGCACATTGCCCATGATGATGAGCGCCAGCACGGCGGAACGGTAGCGGGAATACAGCACCACGAAGATCATCAGGAGCGAGATGGCGGCCAGCACCCCGATGGTCTGCATCGCCTCCTCCTGCGCCTGGAAGGTGCCCTCCAGCGCGGTGGAGTAGCCGGGCGGCAGCTCCAGCCGCGCCAGCTCGGCCCGGATGCCGGCCACCACCTGCGCCATGTCCGTCACGCCATCCGTGTTGGCCTGCACCACGATGCGCCGGCGCGCGCCCTCGCGCAGCACCTGGTTGGGGCCGTCAGTGTCCTCCACCCGCGCCAGCAGGCGCAGCGGCACCCGCCCGCCCGGCGTCTCCACAAGCGCGTCCGCCAGCCGCGCCGTCGTGCGCGCCTCGTCGGGCAGGCGCATCACCAGGTCGTAGCGGCGCGCCCCTTCCATGATCTGGCTGACCACCACGCCGCCGGTGAGCGCCTGGAGCTTCTCCAGCAGGGCCGGTGTGGAGACGCCGTAGAGCGCCGCGCGCTCGTGATCTATCGAGATGCGCAGCTGCGGCACCCGCACCTGCCGTTCGAGCTGGAGGTCCACCAGCCCCGGCACCCCGGCGGCCAGCCGCGCGCGGATGGTCTCCGCCACCGTGCGCAGCGTATCGAGGTCGTCGCCGAACACCTTGAGCGCGATCTGCGCCTGCACGCCGGAGAGCATGTGTTCCAGCCGGTGGGAGATGGGCTGGCCGATGCTGACGGCACCGGGCAGGACCGAGAGCCGGTCCCGCAGGTCGGCCAGCACCTCGGCGCGGGAGCGCGCCGAGCGCGCGAGGTCCACGTCCAGCTCCGAGCGGTGCACGCCCTCGGCGTGCTCGTCCAGCTCGGCGCGGCCGGTGCGCCGGCCCACCCCGCGCACCTCCGGCACCTCGCGCGCCAGCACCTCCGCCACCCGGCCCAGCTCGCTGGACTGGTTCAGCGAGATGCCGGGCTGGAAGGTGAGGTTCACCAGCACCGTGCCCTCGTTGAAGGCGGGCAGGAAGGCGCGCGGCAGGAAGGGGACGGAGGCGCCGGCCACCAGCACGGCGAACCCCGCCACGCCCAGCACCGCGCCGCGGCGGGCGAAGGCCCAGCGCAGCAGCCGGTCGTTGAGCGCCTTCAGGCGCAGCACCAGCCAGGTGTCGTGGGCACCCAGGTTCCGCATCCGCGGCAGCAGGTAGAAGCACAGCACCGGCGTCACGGTGATGGACACCACCAGCGAGGCGAGGATGGCCACGATGTAGGCGGTGCCGAGCGGCGCGAAGAGCCGCCCCTCGATGCCCGAGAGCGCGAAGAGCGGCAGGAACACCAGCACGATGATCATGGTGGCGTAGACGATGCCCGAGCGCACCTCCATGCTCGCCTGCGCGATCACTTCCAGCGGCGGGCGCGGGGCCGGGAGCTGCCGGTTCTCGCCCAGGCGGCGGAACACGTTCTCCACGTCCACCACCGCGTCGTCCACCAGCTCCCCGACCGCGATGGCGATGCCGCCCAGCGTCATGGTGTTGATGGACAGCCCGAGCGCCGAGAAGACGATCACCGTAAGCAGGATCGAGAGCGGGATGGCGGTCAGCGAGATGAAGGTGGTGCGCGCGTTCAGCAGGAAGGCGAAGAGCACGATCGTCACCACCACCGCCGCCTCCAGCAGCACCGTCTGCAGGTTGCGGATGGAGGTCTCGATGAAGGTCGCCTGGCGGAACTTCACCCGGTCCGCCCTCACGCCGCGCGGCATGGATTGCTGGAGGTCGGCCAGCGCGGCCTCTACCGCCTCGGTCAGCCGGATGGTGTCGGCGCCCGGCTGCTTCTGGATGCCCAGGATCACCGCCGGGCCGCCATCCACCCCGGCGTCGCCGCGGCGGAAGCGGGCGCCGAAATCCACCTCCGCCACCTGGCGCAGCAGGATGGGCTGGCCGGCCTGGAAGGCGACGGGGGCGTTGCGCAGATCCTCAAGCGCCGTGGTGCGCGCCAAGTTGCGGATCAGGAACTCGCGCCCCGCCTGGTCCACGTAGCCGCCGCCGGCATTGGTGCCGAACTGGCGCAGGGCCACGGCCATCTGGTCGAAGGTGACGTCGAGCACCTGCATGCGCTGCAGGTCGGGCATGACGCGGAATTGCCGCACCTCGCCGCCGATGGGGATCACCTGGGAGATGCCTGGGATGGTCAGCAGCCGCGGGCGCATCACCCAGTCGGCCAGCGTGCGCAGCTCCATCGGCGAGACGGTGCCGTCGGCCGGCGCGGTCATCGCCACCAGCATGATCTCGCCCATGATGGAGGAGACGGGCGCCATGACCGGCTGCACGCGCGGCGGCAGCTGGGCCGCCACCTGGTTCAGCCGCTCCGCCACCTGCTGGCGGGCGCGCCAGATGTCGGCGCCCCAGCCGAACTCCACGAAGACGATGGACAGGCCGACCGAGGAAACCGAGCGCACGCGCACCACGCCGGGCAGCCCGTTCATGGCGGTCTCCAGCGGGAAGGAGACGAGCTGCTCCGCCTCCTCCGGCGCCATGCCCTCGGCCTCGGTCATCAGGGTGACGGTGGGGCGGTTGAGGTCGGGGAAGACATCCACCGGCATGCGCGACAGCGTCCAGGCGCCATAGGCCGTCACCACGAAGGCGAAGGCCATGACGAAGAGGCGGTTGCGCAGCGAGAAGGAGACGAGGGCGTTGAACAGCATGGCTCAGCGCACCTGGCCGACCAGGTTGGCGCCCTGCACCACGATGCGCGCCCCCGGCGACAGCCCGGCCAGCACCACCACCCGCGCGCCGTCCAGCGCCTGCACCCGCACCGGGCGGGGGGCGAAGCGCTCGGCGCTCGTGTGCTCGAACACCACGGGCGGGCCCTCGGCGGAGCGCACCACGGCATCGGCCGGCAGCACGATGCCGCGCAGGTCCCGCCGGGTGCGGACAAGCACCACCACCGGCGCGCCGACCTCGATATTGGCGGGCGGGTTCACCACGCGGAAGTTCAGCGGCAGCGCCTGCTGGCGCACGCGCAGGGCGCGGCCGGCGAAGTCCAGCTCAACCGTGCGGCCATCGGCCAGCACGGCGCTGGCGCCGGCGATGCCGTCCAGCCCATCGCGCGAGAAGGCCAGCGCCTCGACCCACATGCGCGAGGGGTCCACCACCTCGAACACCGCCACTTGGCTGTCCACGATCTGGCCGATCGCCGCGCGCGCGGCGGAGATGACGCCGGAGACGGGGGCCACCAGCGGCTCGCGCCCCGATAGCGCCGGCTGGATGGCGGCGCGACGCTGGCGCGCCCCCGCCAGCTCGGCCTGGGCTTCCCCGATCTCGCGCTCGGAGACGCTGCCGCGCAGGGCGGTGAGGCGCCGGGCCCGGGCGTCGAGGATGGTGATCTGCGCGTCCAGCTCGGCCGCGTTCTGGGTCAGGCTGCCGCGCTCGGCGGCGCTGTAGGTGGGGGTGACGAAGCCCAGCACCTCGCCGCGCTCCACCCGCTGGCCCAGCACGGGAAGGCCGCGCGGCCCCGCCTCCAGCCGGCCGGCCTGGGAGGGCTGCACGAGGCCGGAGGCCGAGGGGTCGGGCACCACCGTCCCGGCCATCTGGGTGGTGGCGAGCGCCTCGCCTTCCGCCGCCACCTGCGTGCGGATGGCCAGCAGGCGCTGCGAAGGCTTGGGCAGGAACACCGTGCCGTCATCCATGCGCCGCGGCGGCTCGGCCACGCTGGGCTGGGCCAGGGCCGGCGCGGCCGCGAAGGCCAGCAGCAGCGCGGCGGCAGGCGCTGCGACGCGCAACGGCTTCGCCGGGGTAGGCGGCGCGGCCGCGGGCGGCGAATCCTGCTCCACCAGGGGCGGCAGCGGCCGCGGCGCGGACAGCCGCCCGACCACCAGCCCGGCCAGCAGCAGCAACCCGCCCAGGCCCAGCAGCACCGGCGCCTCGTGCAGCGCCTCCAGCCAGCCATGCGCCTCCGCCGTGGCCTGGGCGGGCGCGGGCACCTCCAGCGTCGCGGTCAGCAGGTCCATCTCCTCGCCGGCGGTGACGCTGAACACCAGGTCCAGCGTGCCGGGCCGCGCCAGCGCCGGGTGGCGCAGGGAGAACAGGCCCAGCCCCAGCCGCTCCGCCGCCACCTCCTGCCCCTCCACCGTCACGGTCAGGGCGCCATCCACCGGGGCGTTGTCCGCCCAGCGGTCCAGGAACAGCAGCAGCGCCCCGCCGGGCTGGAGGATGCCCACCAACTCGAAGGCCTCCGTCTCGGCCTCCAGCCGCGGAAGGGCGGCGGCGGCCACGGGGGCCTCGTCGCCATGGCCCTCATGGGCGCGGGGGGCGGCGGGCGCGGCCAGCAGCAGGGCGAGCAGCAGGAAGAATCGGCGAAGCATCACGGCTCGACCCCGAGGATCTGGTTGATGACGGAAGCGGCGCGGTCGCGCTCGACGCGCGTCCGCCGACGGGCGGCATCGGCGCCGGCCAGCAGGGCGCGGGCGCGCACCACCTCGATGAAGGGCAGGTTGCCGCCGCGGAAGCCGGCCTCCACCAGCCCGGCCTGCTCGGCCAGGGCGCGGAAGCGCGCCTCGGTCAGCGCGGCGAGCGCCTCGAAATCCTCCCGCTGGGCGCGGGCGCGGCGCTCCTGCGCTTCGAAGGACCGGCCGATGGTGGCGAGCTGCGCCTCGGCCGCCACCGCCTCCGCGCGGGCGGTGGCCACGCGCTCCTCCACCAGCGGGGCGTAGGAGAAGGGGATGCGGATGCCCATGGTGGGGCGGTCCACCCAGCGCTCGCCGAAGCCGTCGCGCTCGCGCCGCCAGCCGGCGAAGATGCTGGGGCTGGCGCGGTCGCGCACCTGGGCCAGGCGCTCCTCGGCGCGGGCCAGCTCCAGCCCGGCGCGGGCCACGGCGGCCTGCGGCAGGTCGCGCAGGGCGGCGCCGGGGACGGGCTGCGCCG
>JBEQBS010000038.1:0-15799 GCA_041639675.1 Rubritepida sp.
GGGTTGACGCGCGAGCGCGCGCCCTGCGCCACCTCGACCAGCCCGAGCGCGGCGAGCGCCTGGATGGCGCCGCGCACCGTCTCGCGGCTCACGGCCAGCTGCGCGGCCAGCTCGCGCTCGCCCGGCAGGGCGTCGCCCGCGCGCAGCAGGCGGCTGCGGATCATGCCGGCCAGGCGGTCGGTGATCTGCTCGCGCACCGTGCGCTTGGACAGCGCGGGCGCGAGGAGGGCGAGGTTCTCCAGCATCGCCGCGCAGCATAGGCACGGGGCGCACGGCTGGTCCACTGGTCCGGTCACCATACCGGTTGACAGGCGCGGCCGCCGCGCGCCACGCTGCGCGCCGCAACGGGGCGACGACCCCGGCCTGATGGAGGATCGTTCGATGACGCAGCTCCTGCGCCGTTCCCTGCTGCTCGGCACCCCTGCGCTGCTGGCTGCGCCCGCCCTCGCGCAAGGCGCCTGGCAGCCGCAGCGCCCGGTGGAGTTCGTGGTGGCCGCCGGCCCCGGCGGCGGCACCGACCAGTTCGCCCGCCTGGTGCAGAGCGTCATCCAGCGCCATTCCCTGGTGCGCCCGCCCGTCACCGTCTCCAACAAGGGCGGCGGCGCGGGCACCGAGGCCTTCGTCTATGGCCGCGCCTCCGCGGGCGACCCGCACAAGGTGGTCTTCGGCACCAACAACGTGTGGCTGATGCCGCTGGTCACGCGCGTGGGCTACCGGCTGGAGGATCTGCGCCCCGTCGCCTCCATGGCCGCGGACGAGTTCATCCTCTGGACGCATGCCGATGCGCCGTGGCGCGACGCGCGTTCGCTGGTGGCGGCGATGCGCGAACGCGGCGCCGGCTTCCGCATGGGCGGTTCCCAGGCGCGCGACACCGACCACATCCTGACCAAGCTGATCGAGCGCGCCTCCGGCGCGGCCGTCACCTACGTGCCCTTCCGCTCGGGTGGCGAGGCGGCGATCCAGCTCGCCGGGGCGCATGTGGACGCCAACACCAACAACCCGGCGGAGAACGTGGCGCAATGGCGCGCCGGCCGCGTGCGGCCGTTGTGCGTGTTCAACACCCGCCGGCTGGAGCTGCCGGACAAGGTGCATGACGGCATGGGCTGGAGCGACATCCCCACCGCCACCGAGGCCGGCATCGGCCCCGCCGAATTCCGCATGCCGCGCACCGTCTGGCTGCCCGCCCGCACCAACGAGGCGCAGAGCGCCTTCTGGACCGACATCCTGAGCCGCGTGCGGCAGACGGAGGAATGGCGCAACTGGCTGCAATCCGGCAGCCAGGGCGACCTGTGGCAGACGGGGGCGGAGCTGGCCGAGTTCATCCGCCGCGACGAGGCCGCCAACCGGGACAACTTCCGCGAATGGGGCTGGCTGGTGCAGGACGCCGGCTGAGATGATCGCCCGCCGCCATGCCGAGGTGCTGGCCGCGCTGGCGGCGGCCGGCATCGGCGCCGTCGTCGTGTTCGGCGCCACGCAGCACGACACCGGCTGGGGGCCCACCGGGCCGGGGGCGGGCTACTTCCCGCTGCGCGTCGGCGGGCTGCTGGTGGCGGCGGCGCTGCTGCTGGCGGCGCGGGCGGCGCTGACGCCGCTGGCGGCGCGCTTCGCCGAAAGCGGCGCCGGGCGGCGGGTGCTGGCGCTGTTCCTGCCCACCGCCGTGTTCGGCGCGGCCATCGCGCCGCTCGGCGCCTATCTCTCCATGCTGCTCTACCTGCTTTGGATGGGGCGCGTCGCCGCCCGGCTCTCCTCGGCGCGTGCGCTGCTGCTGGCCGTGCTGGTGCCCGCCGCCTTCTGGGGCCTGTTCGAGACCTGGCTGCAGGTGCCCCTGGCCAAGGGGCCGATCGAGGAGGCGCTGGGCATCTGGTGATGGAAACCCTGGCCCCCCTGCTGCACGGCTTCGACGTCGCGCTGACCTTCCACCACGTCACGCTGATGGCGGCGGGCGTGCTGATCGGCATCCTGGTCGGCGTGTTGCCCGGGCTGGGCGCGCCGAACGGCGTGGCGCTGCTGCTGCCGCTGACCTTCGCCATGCCGCCGGTCAGCGCCATCATCCTGCTCTCCTCCATGTACTGGGGCGCGCTGCTGGGCGGCTCCACCACCTCCATCCTGTTCAACATTCCGGGCGAACCGTCATCGGTCGCCACCACCTTCGACGGGCACCCGATGGCCAAGCAGGGCCGCGCGGCGGAGGCGCTGTCGCTCGCCTTCCTGTCCTCCGGCTTTGGCGCGCTGGTGGGCGTCATCGTCGTCACCATCGTGGCGGACGACATCGCGGGCTTCGCGCTGCGCTTCTCGCCGGCTGAGTATTTCGGCGTCTACCTGCTGGCCTTCTGCGCCTTCATCGGCATGGGCGGCAGCGACCCGCTGAAGACCGCCGTCTCCCTGCTCATCGGCCTGTCGCTCGCCACCATCGGCATGGACACCGTCTCGGGCGAGATGCGGCTGACCTTCGGCACGGACGAGCTCATCAAGGGCATCTCCTTCCTCGTCGCCGTCATCGGGCTGTTCGGCATCGGCGAATTGCTGGCCACGGCGGACGAGACGGAGAGGGTGGAGGGAGTGGCCGCCCGCGTCACCCCGCGCGAGGTGTTCCGCGCCCTGCTGACGCTGCCGCGCCACTGGCTGGCGCTGATCCGCTCGGCCGCCATCGGCATCTGGATGGGGCTGACGCCGGGCGGGCCGACCGCGGCCTCCTTCATGTCCTACGGCATCGCGCGCCGCTTCTCGCGCCGCAAGGACGGCTTCGGCAAGGGCGAGCCCGAGGGGGTGGTGAGCCCGGAGACGGCCGATCACGCGGCCGGCGTCTCGGCCCTGCTGCCCATGCTGGCGCTGGGCGTGCCGGGCAGCGCCACGGCGGCGGTGATGCTGGGCGGGCTGATGATCTGGGGCCTGCAACCAGGGCCGATGCTGTTCCAGGAGCAGCCGGATTTCGTCTGGGGGCTCATCGCCTCCATGTACGTTGCCAACATCGTCGCCGTGGTGGTGGTGCTGTCCACCGTGCCGATCTTCGCCTCCGTCATGCGCGTGCCCTTCGCGGTGCTGGCGCCGCTCATCATGGCGATCTGCCTGACGGGCGCCTGGATGGTCTCCAATTCCGGCTTCGACGTGTGGCTGGCGCTGAGCTTCGGCCTGGTGGGCTACGTGATGAAGAAGCTGGACTACCCCGTCGCGCCGCTGGTGCTGGCCATGGTGCTGGGCGACAAGGCGGAGGACGCCTTCCGGCAATCCATGCTGCTCTCCCAGGGCTCGCTCGGCGTGTTCTGGTCCAACCCGCTCGTCGGGTCCCTCACCACCCTGGCGCTGCTGCTGCTGGCCTGGCCCCTGCTGGCCTGGGGCGTGGCACGGCTGCGCGCCGCAAGGAGCCTCCCCGCATGACCATGCCCCGCCTCGCGCTTGTCCTCGGCGACCCCGCCGGCATCGGCCCTGAGATCATGTCCAAGCTGCTGGGCGTGGCGGAGAACCGCGACAAGGCGGCGCTGCTGCTGGTGGCCGACGCCGCGGCGCTGGCGGAGGGCCAGCGCATCGCCGGCGTCGAGCTGCCGCTGGTGCGGGTGAACGACGCCACCGACCTCAAGCCCGGCCGCATCGCCTGGCGGGAGCTGCCGGCGGCAGACGCCATCCCGCGCGGCGAGCCCAGCGCGGCCGGCGGCGCCCATGCGCTGGCGACCTTGCGCGAATGCCTGGCGCTGGCGCAGGCCGGCACGGTGGATGCGGTGTGCTTCGCGCCGCTGAACAAGTCCGCGCTGCACATGGCGCAGATGGGCCACGCCGACGAGCTGCACTGGTTCGCCGAGGTACTGGGCCACGCGGGCGCCACCAGCGAGTTCAACGTGCTGGACGGGCTGTGGACCTGCCGCGTCACCAGCCACGTCGCGCTGCGCGAGGTCGCGGACCTCATCAACGGCGAGGCGGTGATCGGCGCCATCGAACTCATCCGCAATGCGCTGGTGCAGGCCGGCATCGCGCAGCCGCGCATCGCCGTCTGCGGGCTGAACCCGCATAATGGCGACAACGGCGCCTTCGGGCGGGAGGAGATCGAGGTCATCGGCCCCGCGGTGGCGGAGGCGCGGCGCCGCGGCCTGCCGGCGGAAGGCCCCTATCCGGCCGACACCATCTTCCTGCGCGCCCAGCCCAAGGCCGATGGCTCGCGCGAGGTGGACGCCATCGTGACCATGTATCACGACCAGGGGCAGATCGCGATGAAGCTGATGGGCTTCTGGCGCGGCGTGACGGTGGCCGGCGGCGTGCCGGTGCCCATCACCACCTGCGCGCATGGGACGGGCTTCGACATCCAGGGCCAGGGCATCGCCCGCGTCGGCGCGCTCCAGGCGGCCTTCGATCTCGCCTGCGCCATGGGGGCGCGGAGGCGCGCGGCATGAGCAAGCCCCTGCGCTCCCAATCCTGGTTCGGCCGCCAGGACAAGATGGGGTTCTACTACCGCTCCTTCCTCAAGAACCACGGCACCCCGCAGGACATGTTCGAGGGCAAGCCCGTCATCGGCATCTGCAACACCTGGAGCGAGCTGACCCCCTGCAACCAGCACTTCCGGGAACTGGCCCGCCACGTGCGCGAGGGCGTGCTGGAGGCCGGCGGCTACCCGCTGGAATTCCCTGTCTCCTCGCTCGGCGAGGTGACGATGCGCCCCACCGCCATGCTCTACCGCAACCTGGCGGCGATGGATGTGGAGGAGGCGCTGCGCGCGCACCCGCTGGATGGCTGCGTGCTGCTGATGGGCTGCGACAAGACCACGCCCGCCTTGGTGATGGGCGCCGCCTCGGTGGACCTGCCAACCATCGGCGTCTCCGGCGGCCCGCAGCTGCGCGGCGACTACCAGGGGCAGGCCATCGGCTCGGGCACCACCATCATCTCGATGAGCGAGCAGCTGCGCGCCGGCGAGGTGACGCTGGCGGAGTTCCACGCCGCCGAGCAGGGGATGAACCGCTCGGCGGGGTCGTGCATGACGATGGGCACGGCCTCCACCATGGCCTCGCTGGTGGAGGCGATGGGGCTGGGGCTGCCGCTGAACGCGGCGCTGCCCGCGGCCGATGCACGGCGCGCGCAGCTGGCGCGGATGGCCGGGCGGCGCATCGTGGCGATGGTGCGCGAGGATCTCACCATATCGAAGCTGCTGGGTCCGTCCGCCTTCGTGAACGCGGTGCGCACGCTGGGCGCCATCGGTGGTTCCACCAACGCGGTGGTCCACCTGCTGGCCATCGCGCGGCGGCTGGGCGTGCCCTTCACCCTGGACGACCTGGACCGGCTGGGGCGCGGCGTGCATTGCCTGGTGGACCTGATGCCCTCGGGCCGCTTCCTGATGGAGGATTTCTGCTACGCCGGCGGCCTGCCGGTGGTGCTGCGTCGCCTGGGCGAGGCCGGGCTGCTGGAGAAGGACGCGGCCACCGCCAATGGCCGCACGATCTGGGAGAACGTGCAGGACGCGCCATGCTGGAACGACGCCGTCATCACCCCCTGGTCCGCGCCCTTCAAGCCGGATGCCGGCATGGCGGTGCTGCGCGGCAACCTCTGCCCCGACGGGGCGGTCATCAAGCCCTCCGCGGCCTCGCCGCGCCTGATGAAGCACACCGGCCGCGCCGTGGTGTTCGAGACCATCGAGGAGCTGCACGCCCGCAAGGACGACCCGGCGCTGGACATTGATGCCGACTGCGTGATGGTGCTGAAGAATTGCGGCCCCAAGGGCTATCCCGGCATGGCGGAGGTCGGGAACATGCCCATCCCGCACAAGCTGCTGAAGCAGGGCGTGCGCGACATGATCCGCATCAGCGACGCCCGCATGTCCGGCACCGCTTATGGCACCGTCGTGCTGCACGTGGCGCCGGAGGCCGCGGTGGGCGGGCCGCTGGCGCTGGTGCGGGATGGCGACCGCATCACGCTCGACGTCGCCGCGCGCTCCCTGACGCTGGAGGTGCCGGAGGCCGAGCTGGAAGCACGCCGCGCCGCCTGGGTGGCGCCCGAACCCCACGCCACACGCGGCTACGTGAAGATGTACCTGGACCACGTGCAGCAGGCCGACCAGGGCGCGGACCTGGACTTCCTGGCCGGCTCCAGCGGCGCCCCCGTGCCGCGCGACAACCACTGAGAGGAGCGCCACCCATGGCCTATCGCGGCGTCTTCCCCGTCGTCCCCACCATCTTCGACGAGCGCGGCGCGCTGGACCTCGAAGGCCAGAAGCGGGCGCTGGACTTCATGATCGCGGCGGGCTCGCAGGGCCTGTGCATCCTCGCCAACTTCTCCGAACAGTTCGCGCTGACGGATGCGGAGCGCGAGCAGGTGATGGAGGCCTGCCTGGACCACGTGGCGGGCCGCGTGCCGGTGATCGTCACCACCACGCATTACGGCACCGAGGCCTGCATCGCGCGCTCGCGCCGCGCGCAGGAGCGCGGGGCGGCGATGGTGATGGTGATGCCGCCCTATCACGGCGCCACCATCCGCGTCGGCGAAGCGGGCATCCGCGAGTTCTACAGGCGCCTGTCGGATGCGCTGGACATCCCCATCATGATCCAGGACGCGCCGGTGGCGGGCACGCCGCTGCCCGCCAGCCTGCTGGCGACCATCGCGCGGGAAAGCCCACGCGTGCGCTACTTCAAGCTGGAGATGCCCCAGGCCGCGGCCAAGCTGCGCGACCTCATCGCCCTGGGTGGCGAGGCCATCGAGGGACCGTGGGATGGCGAGGAGGCCATCACCCTGCTGGCCGACCTGGAGGCGGGCGCCACCGGCAGCATGACCGGCGGCGGCTTCCCCGACGGCATCCGCACCATCACCGATGCCTGGTTCGCCGGCGACCGGGAGGGCGCCTACGGCGCCTATGCGCGCTGGCTGCCGCTGATCAACCACGAGAACCGGCAATGCGGGCTGCTGGCGGCGAAGGCGTTGATGGAGGAAGGCGGCGTCATCCGCTGCGGCGCGCCGCGCCACCCCTTCCCGCCGCTGCACCCGGAGGCGCGGCGGCAGCTGCTCGCCATCGCCACCAGGCTGGACGCGATGGTGCTGCGCTGGGCGCGCTGAACCTCAGCGCGCCGGCAGCAGGCCGGACAGGCGCAGCAGTTCCACGCTCGCCGCGCGCTCCCGCGACACCAGCGCGGTGAATTCGGCCGGCGTGCTGCCGATGCCGTCGAAATTCTGCGGGCCCAGCACGCGGGCGCGGAACTCGGCATTCGTCACCGCGGCGCGCACCGCCGCCGCCAGCCGCTCCTTCACCGCGGCCGGCGTGCCGGGGGGCGCGGCCAGGCCCCACCAGGGGCCGGTATAGGGGAAGTTCCAGCCCAGCTCGCGCATGGAGGGCGTGTCGGGCAGCTCCGGGTGGCGCGCCTCGCCCAGCGTGGCCAGCGGCTTCAGGCGGCCGGCGCGGATGTGGGGCAGGATGGGCGCCAGCGCGCTGTGCGTCACCTGCACGCGCCCGGCCACCGTCTCGCGGATCGCCTCGGCCAGGCCGCGGAAGGCGACGTGCTCGATCTCGATGCCCTCGCGCGCCTTCAGCCATTCCCACAGCATCTGCTGCGCCGAACCCACGCCGGAGGAGCCGTAGTTCAGCCCCGGCCGCCCGCGCGCCCAGGCGACGAACTGCCGCAGGTCGTTCGCCGGCACCTCGGCCGGCGCCACCACCACGGCGGCGGCGGAGGCCATCTGCGTCACCGGCTCGATGGCGGCGAAGCGGCTGAACAGCTCTGGCTCGGTGTGCGGCACCGTGGTCATCACCTCGATGTTCACGGCGCAGAAGGTGGCGCCGTCGGGCGCCGCCTGGGCGCAGGCCTCCAGCCCGATCACGCTGTTGCCGCCGGGGCGGTTCTCCACCACCACCGGCTGCCCCAGCTCGATGCGCAGCGCCTCGGCCACGGCGCGCACCAGGATGTCCAGCGCGCCGCCGGGCGGCTGCGGCACGATGATGCGCCAGGGGCGGCGCGGCCAGTCGGATTGCGCGGCGGCCGGCAGGGCGGCCATGGACAGCAGCAGGGCGCGGCGGGCGATCATGGCGTCACGCCTCGTCCATGACGGGGTTGCGCAGGATGCCGATGCCCTCGACCTCCACCTCCACCACGTCGCCGGGCATCAGCCACAGCGGCGGGGTGCGCTTGGCGCCAACGCCGCCCGGGGTGCCGGTGGCGATGACGTCGCCCGGCTCCAGCCGGGTGAAGGTGGAGCAGTAGGCGATCTGGGTGGGGATGTCGAAGAGCATGTCGCCCAGCGTGGCGTCCTGCACCACCTGGCCGTTCACGCGCGTGGCGATGCGCTGCGGGCCGATGGGACCGAGTTCATCGGGCGTCACCATCCAGGGGCCGAAGGGGCCGGTGCCCATGAAGTTCTTGCCCGGCGTGAACTGGTGCGTGTGCCGCTGCCAATCCCGCACCGATCCGTCATTGTAGCAGGCGTAGCCCGCCACCTGCGCATAGGCGTCACCGGGCGCGACATGCCGGCAGGCGGTGCCGATGATGACCGCCAGCTCGCCCTCGTAGTCGAACTGCTCCGACACGCGCGGGCGCAGCAGCGGCGCGAGGTGGCCGACCTGCGAATTGGCGAAGCGGGTGAAGATGGTGGGGTGGCCGACCACGCTGCGCCCCGTCTCCTTGCGGTGCTCCTCGTAGTTGAGGCCGATGCAGAGGATCTTCTCCGGCTCCGGGATCACCGGCAGCCATTCCACCGCGTCGAAGGTCAGGCGCGCAGCGGCGCCGGCGGCCTCGCCGGCGGCGGGCAGAAGGCCGGCCGCGATGGCGTGGCGCAGGGTCGGCGCGCGGTCGCGCATCAGGGCGCCGACATCATGTAGCGCATCGCCCTGGACGATGCCCCAGGTGGCCACGCCCTGGTGGCGGAAGCTGGCGAGTTTCATGCGGGTTCCTTCGCGTGCGCGTGCAGGGTGGCGTCCAGCGCCGCGCGCTGCGCCGCCAGGGTGGCGGCATCGGCGGCGACGGCATGGACGTAGTGGTCGGGGCGGATGATGGCCGCGCCCACGCCATGGCGCGCGAACCAGGAAGCGAGGATCCCGTCCCGTTCCTCGAACCGCCAGGCGCCGGGTGCGTCGGGGAAGCCGGGGGCCAGCACCACGCGCCAGCCGGGGCCGGTCACGCGGTCCATGCGCGCCCAGCCCGCGCCGTGCCGCACCCAGGGCTGCGGGAACAGCGTGCCCTGCGCGGGGTGGGTGGCGCCGGCCAGCTCCAGCGGCGGCACGATCTCCTGCCGCGTCACCACCAGCGGCGCGCCGCCGCCCTGTTCGCGCAGCGCGGCATCGCGCGCCGCCGCCGCCGCCGGGTCGCGCTCGCAGACTTGGCGGCCGATCGCCTTGATGCGCGTGGTCAGTGTGCGGACGTGCCGGCCGCGTTCCTCGCCGTAGGTGTCCAGCAGCGCCGGGTCGGCGCCGTCGCGCACCGCGGCCAGCTTCCAGGCCAGGTTGGCGGCGTCGCGCAGGCCCTGGCACATTCCCTGGCCCAGGAAGGGCGGCTGCTGGTGCGCGGCGTCGCCGGCCAGGAAGACGCGGCCCCGCCGCCACTCGGCCGCCACCAGCGCGTGGAAGCGGTAGGAGGCCGCGCGCCACAGCCGCGCATCGCCCGGCCGCAGCCAGCGGGACAGCAACGCCATCACCTGCGCCTCGCCCTGCATCGCCTGCGGGTCCTCGCCGGGGTTGAGCGCAATCTCGAAGCGGCGGTGGTTGCCGGGGCCGATGATGTAGGTGATGGGCCGCGACGGTTCGCAGAACTGCGCCGCCGTGCCGGGCAGGCGTTCCAGGCCGGCAGGCTCCACCAGCAGGTCCACCACCAGCCAGGGCTCGTCGAATTCCAGGTCCTCGAAGGCGATGCCCAGCGCCTTGCGGGTGGAGGAGGCGGCACCGTCGCAGGCCACCACCGTGCCGGCCGTCACCACGCGCTCCGTGCCATCCGCCGCGCGCAGGCGCAGCGTGCCGTCCTCGGTGACGCCGACCACCTCCGTGCCCAGCTCCACCGTCACGCCCGGCCGTGCTGCGGCATGCGCGCGCAGGATCGCCTCCACCGGCGGCTGGGTGAAGACCATGGTGGGGGTGAAGCCCATGGGCCAAGGCTCGGGCACCATCGCCACGCGGCGGAAGGGCAGGCCATCGGCGCCGTGATGCACGGAATCGGGGAAGGGCGCGGTATGCGGCAGCACGGCATCGGCCACGCCCATGCCGTCGAGGATGCGCATGATCTCGTGGTCCAGCGCGATGGCGCGCGGCTTGTCGTAGACCTCCGTCGCGCGGTCCAGCACCAGCACCTCGAAGCCCGCGGCGCCCAGCAGGCCGGCCAGCACGGCGCCGGTGGGGCCGAAGCCGATGACGGCGACCTCGTGATGCGCGCTCATGCGAAGGTGATCGCCAGCTGCGCGGCCTTGCAGGCGTCGGTCTTGGGTGGGGCGATGCCCCAGTGGTCGGTGCGCCCGGGCGGCCAGGTCCAGTGCGCGGGGCCGCGCGGCACGTGGTCCTCGGCCACCTGCTCCACCTCCGCGGTGTGCTCCAGCACGAAGCCGAAGGGATCCACGAAATAGGCGAAGACGTTGTCGCCCGGCCCGTGCCGCCCCGGCCCCCAGCCGATGGGGAAGCCGGCATCCACCATGCGCCCGGAGGCGCGCATCACCGATTCCCAGTCGGGCTGGGTGAAGGCGACGTGGTTCAACCCGTCCAGCGGCGCCTCGGCCAGCACCACGGCGTGGTGCTCGGCGTTGCAGCGCTCGAAGGCCATCAGCTTCGAGCGGTCGGAGAGGGCGAAGCCCAGCCCCTGCTCGAAGAAGCGGGCGGTGGCGTCCACGTCGCGGCAGTTCAGGTTCACATGCGCCAGGCGCTCGGGCGCATCGGCGCGCGGCGTGGCGTCGCGCGGGGCATCGCCCTGCACCAGCCGCAGCACGAAGCCCTCGGGCGAGCGGATGGTGGCCGCCGTGCCGCCGCCGGGTTCCGTCAGCGGCGCGGGCGCAGCCAGCAGCGCCGCACCCGCGGCCCGGGCGCGGGGCAGCACATCCTCCAGCGCAGCCGCGCGGAAGGTGACGGAGCGGATGGCGGGCGCGCCTTCCTCCAGCCGCAGGATCGCGGCGTCGGTGCCGGTGCCGCGCAGCCAGGCCATGCCTTCGGCGCGATGGGCCAGCGCCAGGCCCCAGGCCTCCTGGTGGAAGCGGATGGCGGCGTGCAGGTCGGGCACGCCCAGCTCCACGCTGCGCAGCGCGCTGACCGGGAATTCCCTCATGCGGGTGGGTCCGTTCCTCTCGTTGCCGGGCAGGATGATGCACCACCATACGGCCGTCAAGCCGATCATATATATTTTGCCAGATACCGCGTATGATGTATCAGGAACACCGTGACCGACGCCCCCACCCTCGCCAGCAGCGCCCATGAGCGCCTGCGCGCCGACATCCTGTCCGGTAGGCTGCTGCCGGGCCGGCGCCTGACGATCAAGGCGCTGATGGAGGACTACGCCATCGGCCAGACGCCGCTGCGCGAGGCGCTGAACCGCCTGGCCGCCGATGGGCTGGTGCTGGCCGAGGACCAGCGCGGCTTTTCCGTCCCGCCGGTCAGCGCCGCCGAGCTGGAGGAGCTGACCCGCACCCGCTGCTGGCTGGAGGAACGGGCGCTGCGCGAATCCATGGCCCGCGCCACGCCGGGCTGGGAGGAGGCGCTGCTGCTGGCCGGCCACCGCCTGTCCCGCGCGCCGCGCCTGCCGGATGGCCCGAACGAGGACTGGGAGGCGCGCCACCGCGAGTTCCACGCGCTGCTGGTCGGCAACTGCGCCTCGCGCTGGCTGGAGGGCTTCTGCCAGCAGCTGACGGACCGCCACCAGCGCTACCGCCGCCTCGCCGCCCGCCGCGCCTTCGGCCGGCGCGACGTGGAGGGGGAGCACCGCGCCATCCTGCATGCGGTGCTTGAGCGCGACGCCGATGCCGCGGTGGCAGCCCTGGTGGCGCACTACACCCGCACGGCGGAGGTCATCCTGCGTGAGGGCGAGGTCTTCGCCCCGTCCGGCTGAGCGTCAGACCTCCTCCACCTGCGTCACGCCCTTCAGCACCTTCATCGCCTGCATCAGCCGCGGGCCGACGTTCCAGCGCTCCGGCAGGGCCAGCTCCACCTCCTGCCCCGGGCCGATCTGCGGCACGATGGCGACGCTGCCCTTGCCGCGCCCCTCGCGCTCCAGCAGGGCGCGGATGTCGGGCAGGGCGGTGGCGGCGTCCACGAAGATGCGCATCCCCTGCCCCGCGCCGGCGGCCGCCTTGTCCAGCTTCTCACAGTCGCTGGCGGTGAGGCGCAGCGCGTCGTTCTCCAGCCGCGCATCGGCGGTGACGAGGACGGCGCTGCCCTCCTCCAGCATGTCGCGGCAGCGCGACAGCACCTCGGAGAAGAAGGTCACCTCGTAGCCGCCGGCCTGGTCGCTCAGGCTCACCCAGGCCATGCGGCTGCCGGTGCGGGTGTTGCGCTCCTTGCGGCCCGTCACCGTGCCGGCCAGCTTCAGCCGCGCCGCGCCGCCGCTGCGCACCGTATCGGCGATGCGGGCGGAGAGCGTCACCTTGAGCCGTCGCAGCGCGCCCTTGTACTCGTCCAGCGGATGCGCGGAGAGGTGGAAGCCGATCGCCTCCGCCTCGAAGCCCAGCTTGTCCAGGGTCGGCCATTCCGGCGTCTCGGGCAGGCGCAGCAGCGCGGGGCCCTGCTCCACCTCGCCGAAGAGGCCGATCTGGTTGGAGCCGCGGTCCTCCGCGCTCGCCTGGGCGCGGCGCAGCACCGTCTCGGCGCCCATGACCAGCCTGGCGCGGTTGCCCTCCAGGCTGTCGAAGGCGCCGGCCTTGGCCAGGTTCTCCAGCTGCATCTTGTTCAGCAGCTTCGGGTCCACCCGGCCGGCGAAGTCGGCGAGCGACGCGAAGGGCCCGCCCTCGTCGCGCGCCGCCACCAGCTCCTTCATGGCCTGGAGCCCGACGCGCTTGATGGCGGCCAACGCGAAGCGGATGGCGCCGTCCTCGATCACGAACTCCGCGCCGGAGCGGTTGATGTCGGGCGGCAGCACCTTGATGCCCAGCCGCGACGCCTCCTGCATGTGCGAGGCCAGCTTCTCCGTCTTGTCCATGTCCAGCGACATGGAGGCGGCGAGGAAGGCCACCGGGTGATGCGCCTTCAGGTAGGCCGTCTGGTAGGAGACGAGCGCATAGGCCGCGGCGTGGGACTTGTTGAAGCCGTAATTGGCGAACTTCTCCATCAGGTCGAAGACCTCGCCGGCGGTCTTGCCCTCCACGCCCTTGGCGGCCGCGCCCTCCACGAAGATGGCGCGCTGCTTCGCCATCTCCGCCATGTTCTTCTTGCCCATGGCGCGGCGCAGCAGGTCGGCGCCGCCCAGGCTGTAGCCCGCCATCACCTGGGCGATCTGCATCACCTGCTCCTGGTAGACCATGATGCCGTAGGTCTCGGCCAGGATGTCGTGGATCAGCGGGTGCGGGCTGTCCCAGGCCTCGCCGTGCTTGCGGGCGCAATAGGCCGGGATGTTCTCCATCGGCCCGGGCCGGTAGAGCGAGACGGCGGCGATCAGGTCCTCGAAGCGGTCGGGCCGCATGGAGCGCAGGCAGTCCCGCATCCCCTGGCCTTCGAACTGGAACACGCCTGCCGCATCGCCCTTGGCCAGCATGGCGTAGGTGGGCGCATCGTCCAGCGGCAGCCGTTCCAGGTCCACCTCGACGCCCTGGTCGCGCAGCAGCTTCACCGCGCGGTCCAGCACGGTCAGCGTCTTCAGCCCCAGGAAGTCGAACTTCACCAGGCTCGCCTGCTCGACATGCTTCATCGAGTATTGCGTGATGAGCATCTCCGAACGCGGGTCCCGGTAGATCGCCGTGATGTCCAGCAGCGGCTTGCGGCCGATCACCACGCCAGCGGCGTGGGTGGAGGCGTTGCGGTAGAGCCCCTCCACCTGCAATGCGACGTCCAGCAGGCGGCCCACCGCCTCGTCGGAATCGCGGCTTTCCTGGAGGCGCGGCTCGCCGGCGATGGCGTCCTTCAGGCTGACCGGATTGGCCGGGTTGTTGGGGATCAGCGAGGCGATGCGGTCCACCTGGCCATAGGGCATGCCCAGCACGCGGCCGACGTCGCGCACCGCCGCCTTGGCCTGGAGCTTGCCGAAGGTGATGATCTGCGCCACGCGGTCGGCGCCGTATTCGCGCACCACGTAGCGGATCACCTCGTCGCGCCGGTCCTGGCAGAAATCAATGTCGAAGTCGGGCATGGACACGCGCTCGGGGTTCAGGAAGCGCTCGAAGAGCAGGCCGAAGCGCAGCGGGTCGAGGTCGGTGATGCTCAGCGCCCAGGCGGCCACGCTGCCGGCGCCCGAGCCACGCCCCGGCCCCACCGGGATGCCCTGCCCCTTCGCCCACTGGATGAAGTCCGCGACGATGAGGAAATAGCCCGAGAAGCCCATCTGCTCGATGACGCCCAGCTCGTATTCCAGCCGCTCGGCATGCACGGACGGCACGGGCTCGGGCGCGAAGCGGCGGGCCAGCCCCTCGCGCGCCATCGCCGCCACCGTCTCGCCCTCCGTGGCACCCGGGCGCACCTTGGGGCAGACCGGCAGCTCGGGCTTCAGCGCCGTCTCCATCACCGTGCAGAGCTTCGCGATGGCGAGCGTGTTGTCGCAGGCCTCCGGCAGGTCGGCGAAGGCGGCGCGCATGGCGGCGGCGTCCTTGAACCAGTGCTCGGGGGTAACGCGCCGGCGCTCCTTCTCCGTCACCAGCCGCCCTTCGGCGATGCAGAGCAGCGCGTCATGCGCCGCGTGCATCGTGGCTTCGGCGAAGTACACGTCGTTGGTGGCGACGATGGGCAGCGCGGCCTCGTCGGCCAGGCGCAGCAGGCCGGGTTCCAGGGCCGACTGGCGCGGGGTGGGGCCGTGGCGCATCAGCTCCACCGCCAGCCGGTCGCCGAAGCCTTCCTTCAGCGCATCCAGCAGCCAGGCGGCGGCGTCGCGCCTCCCCTCGGCCAGCAGGCGCGACAGCGGGCCGCCATCGCCGCCCGTCAGCAGGAAGAGGCCCTGCGCGTGCTCCCGCAGGTCGTCCAGCCCGATGCAGGGCCGGCCGGAGGGGCAGTCGGACCGCACCCAGCCCAGCGAGGACAGGCGCTTGAGGCCGGCCAGCCCGGCATCGTCAATCGCCAGCACGGTGACGATGTCGGCGCCCTGGCGAATGGTGTCCTCGCGCGTCTCGGGCACCGCCTTGCGCGACAGCCAGAGCTGGCAGCCCATGATCGGCTGCACGCCCTTGCCCGCCGCGGCCTGGGCAAATTCGAGGGCGCCGAACATGTTGGCGGTGTCGGTCAACGCCACGGCGGGCATGCCGGCGGCGGCGGCCAGCGCCGGCAGCTTCTCGGCCTTGATGGCGCCCTCCGACAGCGAATAGGCGGAGTGCGCGTGGAGGTGGACGAAGCTCATGCGGACGGCCTCATGGGGTGCGCCATGCCGGCATGGTCGCGCGTGGCCGTCCGCATGAGCGTTTTCTTCGCCCTCAGGCGCCGGGCGCGCACATCCGCGCGCTTGGCTGCGCCGCGCCGCTGGCGTGCCGGTGGCACGGGCTCATGGGCGGCGGGCCGCGCCGTGCGCGGCCGGGCGCTTGTGCGCCGCGGGGCCGGGAGAAAGGTTTGCGCCATTCACTGGATATAGGCGCTTCACGCCGCGACGAGCAGCCCGTCCCGCAATGTCACCGTGCGGTCCATGCGCGCCGCCAGCTCCGGGTTGTGGGTGGCGATCAGCGCCGCCAGCCCCCGCCCGCGCGCCTCGCGCAGCAGCTCCTCGAAGACGATGGCGGCGGAGGCGGCGTCCAGGTTGCCGGTGGGCTCATC
>JBEQBS010000039.1:0-15762 GCA_041639675.1 Rubritepida sp.
GGCCGCGCCCGCGGCCCCGGCGGCGCCCGCCGCCGCGCCGGCGGCCGCGGTCACCGGCTCCACCATTGATGCCATCCGCGCCCGCGGCTCGCTGATCTGCGGCGTGAACACGGGCCTCGCCGGCTTCGCGGCGCCGAACAGCCAGGGCGTGTGGCAGGGCTTCGACGTGGACTACTGCCGCGCCCTGGCCATCGCCATCTTCAACGACGCCAACCGCGTGCGCTACGTGCCCACCACGGCGCAGAACCGCTTCACCGCGCTGCAGTCGGGCGAGGTGGACATCCTGGCGCGCAACACGACCTGGACGCTGTCGCGCGACACCTCGCTGGGCTTCGACTTCGCGGCCACCAGCTTCTATGACGGCCAGGGCTTCATGGTGAAGCGCAGCCTGAACGTGAACAACGCCAACCAGCTCGACGGCGCCACGGTCTGCGTGCAGCCCGGCACGACGACCGAGCAGAACCTGGCCGACTGGGCCCGCGGCGCGCGCATCCAGATCCGCCCGGTGGTGATCGAGCGGCTGGAGGACAACATCGCCGCCTACCTCGCCGGCCGCTGCGATGCCTACACCACCGACGTCTCGGGCCTCGCCGCCACGCGCGCCGTGCAGCAGAACCCGAACGACCACGTGATCCTGCCGCAGGTGATCAGCAAGGAGCCGCTGGGCCCGCTGTTCCGCCACGGCGACCAGCGCTTCGGCGACCTGGTGCGCTGGCTGCACTTCGGCCTGATCGGCGCCGAGGAGTTCGGCATCACCACCGCCAACGTGGACCAGATGCTGGCCAACGACCCGCGGCCGGAGGTGCAGCGCATGCTGGGCCGCACCGGCGGGCTGGGCCAGATGCTGGGCGTGGACAACGCCTGGATGGTCAACGTGCTGAAGGGCGTGGGCAACTACGGCGAGATCTTCCAGCGCAACCTGGCGCCCATCGGCCTGCAGCGCGGCCCGAACGCGTTGTGGACGCAGCCCGGCGGGCAGCAATACGCGCCGCCGTTCCGGTGAGCCGACCGGCCGGGCCCCGCGCGGGCCCGGCCATTCCATCCCGAGGGCGAATGCCCCGGCAACAAGAAGACAGGGACAGGCTAGAGATGAGCGATTCCACCGCCGATCCGCGCTTCGCGCGCAAGGCGCCGACGAGGCCGCTGCGCCTGTCCTGGGCCGATGAGCGCGTGCGCAACATCGTGTGGCAGGTGCTGGTGGTCGGCGCGATCGGCTACGTCTTCTGGTGGCTCTACCGCAACACCTCCTACAACCTGGAGGTCCGGCGCATCGCCACCGGCTTCGGCTTCCTCAGCCGCGAGGCCGGGCTGCCGATCGCGGAATCGCTGATCGAATACGACCCCTCGATGACCTACCTGCGCGCGCTCACGGTGGGCGTGCTGAACACGCTGAAGGTCGCCATCGTCGGCATCATCCTGGCCACGGTGCTCGGCACGCTGCTGGGCGTGGCACGGCTGTCGAAGAACTGGCTGCTGGCGCGCATGGCCGGCGCCTATGTGGAGATCGTGCGCGACCTGCCGCTGCTGCTGCAGCTGCTGTTCTGGTACGCGCTGCTCCAGGCCCTGCCCGGCCCGCGCCAGGCGATGAACCCGGTGGAGGGCGTGTTCCTGTCCAACCGCGGCCTCAAGCTGCCCTGGTTCCAGTGGGAACACGCGCATTCCATGGCGCTGCTGGCCTTCGCCGTGGGCGCCATCGCCACCTGGGCCTGGCGCCGCGCCGCGCGGGCGAGGCAGATGCGGGACGGCCAGCCGCGCAAGGTCTGGCCCGTGGCCGCGGCGCTGCTGCTGGCGCTGCCGCTGGCGGTCTGGGCCGCGCTGGGCGCGCCCTTCACGCCCGACGTGCCCTTCCTGCGCGGCTTCAACTTCCAGGGCGGGCTGACGGTCAGCCCCGAATTCTTCGCGCTGCTGCTGGGGCTGACGCTCTACACCGCCGGCTTCATCGCCGAGATCGTGCGCGCCGGCATCCTGGCCGTGCACCAGGGCCAGTGGGAAGCCGCGCAGGCGCTGGGCCTGCCGCGCGGGCGGGTGATGAACCTGGTGGTGCTGCCCCAGGCCATGCGCGTCATCATCCCGCCGATGACCAGCCAGTTCCTCAACATCACCAAGAACTCGTCGCTGGCGGTGGCGATCGGCTACCAGGACATCGTGAGCATCGCCAACACCACGCTGAACCAGACCGGCCAGGCCATCGAGGGCATCGCCATCATCATGGCGGTCTACCTGACGATCAGCCTGTCCATCTCGCTGTTCATGAACTGGTACAACGCGCGCATCGCGCTGGTGGAGAGGTAACGGCGATGCGCGCGACCTGCCTGTTGGCTTCGCTGGCCTGCGGCCAGCTACGCATGATCGCCTTGGTGGAGCGCTGATCCCATGAGCATCACCGCCGAGAACGCCGCCAAGCTCCCCGCCGACGCCATGCCGCGCACGGCGCCGCGCCGCCTGGTCGGCCCCGCCGCCTGGGCGCGGGAAAACCTCTTCGCCAACTGGTGGTCCACCGCCATCACCCTGGCGCTGGGCTACCTGCTGATCCGCTACGCCGTGTCCTTCGTGGACTGGGCCTTCCTCAACGCCATCTGGACCGTGCCGCACACCGCCGCCGGCGTGCCCGACACCACCGCCTGCCGCGACGCCAAGGGCACCGGCGCCTGCTGGGCCGTCATCACCGAGAAGCACCGCTTCATCCTCTTCGGCACCTACCCGTATGAGGAGCACTGGCGGCCGCTGATTGTCTGCTTCCTCTTCGTCGGCCTCTACGTCGTTTCCGCCATGAAGCGCTTCTGGCGGTGGGAGCTGGCGCTGATCTGGGCGGCGGTGCTGACGCTGATCGGCGTGCTGATGTGGGGCGGCGTCTTCGGCCTCACCTACGTCCCGCAGGAGCGCTGGGGCGGGCTGCCGATCACGCTCATCCTCTCCACCTTCGGGCTGGCCTTCGCCTTCCCGCTCGCCATCCTGGTGGCGCTGGGCCGGCGCTCGAAGCTGCCGGCCATCAAGGCGATCTGCGTGCTGTATGTCGAGCTGATCCGCGGCGTGCCGCTGATCTCGCTGCTGTTCATGGCGAGCGTGATGTTCCCGCTCTTCCTTCCCGAGGGCATGAACATTGACAAGCTTCTGCGCGCGCAGGTGGCCATCATCCTCTTCGCCGGTGCCTATCTGGCGGAGGTGGTGCGCGCGGGCCTCCAGGCGCTGCCCAAGGGCCAGTACGAGGCCGCGGACGCGCTGGGGCTGAGCTACTGGAAGAAGACCGGCCTCATCATCCTGCCGCAGGCGCTGCGGCTGGTGATCCCGCCGCTGGTCAACACCTTCATCGGCTTCTTCAAGGACACCTCGCTCGTGCTCATCATCGGCATCTTCGACCTGCTGACCGCGGGCAAGACCGCGATCATCGAGCCGATGTGGCAGGGCTTCGGCGTGGAGGTCTACATCACCCTCGCCCTGATCTACTTCATGTTCTGCTTCGCCATGAGCAAGTACTCGGCGGGGCTGGAGCGCGAGTTCAACGCGCATCGCCGGCGGTAAGACCGGGACCGCAGAGAAGGCTCCATCACCATTCCGGGAGAACCGATACACATGTCCGCCGCCGAGACCCTTTCCTCCGCCGTCCGCGCCGATGCGCCGCCGGCCATCAGCCTCCAGAAGGTCAACAAGTGGTACGGCTCCATGCACGTGCTGCGCGACGTGTCGCTCGACGTCGCGCTGGGCGAGCGCGTGGTGGTCTGCGGCCCGTCGGGCTCGGGCAAGTCCACGCTGATCCGCTGCATCAACCGGCTGGAGGAGCACCAGGAAGGGCGCATCACCGTGGACGGCATCGAGCTGTCCGACGACCTGAAGGCGCTGGACGCCATCCGCCGCGAGGTCGGCATGGTGTTCCAGTCCTTCAACCTCTTCCCGCACCTCACCATCCTCGAGAACTGCACGCTGGCGCCGATCTGGGTCCGCAAGATGCCAAAGAAGCAGGCCGAGGAGCTGGCGATGGAGTACCTCACCCGCGTGCGCATCCCCGAGCAGGCGGGCAAGTATCCCGGCCAGCTTTCGGGCGGGCAGCAGCAGCGCGTCGCTATCGCCCGCGCCCTGTGCATGCAGCCCAAGATCATGCTGTTCGACGAGCCGACCAGCGCGCTGGACCCCGAGATGATCAAGGAGGTGCTGGACACCATGGTCATGCTGGCCGGCACCGGCATGACGATGATCTGCGTGACGCACGAGATGGGCTTCGCCCGCCAGGTGGCCGACCGCGTGGTCTTCATGGACCGCGGCGAGATCGTCGAGCAGGGCGTGCCCGAGACCATCTTCGAGAACCCGCAGACCGACCGCCTCAAGACCTTCCTGTCCCAGATCCTCCGGGGACATTGAGGAAACGCAACCCTGCCCCGCGCCAGGCGCTGCTAGAAGCAGGCCCGGCGCGGGACTAACCCCTCGCGCCGACCGTTTCCCCCCGACCGAGGCGCTTCCTTGTCCGCCACCCCTGACCGCAAGATCACCGCCGCCGCCCTGCTGGGCGTGCTGGGCGTCGTCTATGGCGACATCGGCACCTCGCCGCTCTACGCGCTGAAGGCCGCGCTGCTGCACTTCGACGAAGGCGGCGTGCAGGACTGGGAGGTGCTGGGGATCATCTCGCTGATCTTCTGGTCGCTCATGCTCACCGTCACGGTGAAGTACGTGCTCTTCGTCATGCGCGCCGACAACCGGGGCGAGGGCGGGATCATGGCGCTGATGGCCCTGGCCCAGCGCACGGCGGAAACCCCGCGCGGGCGCATGGCCATCGCCATGATCGGCATCGCCGGCGCGGCGCTGTTCCTGGGCGATGGCATGATCACCCCCGCCATCTCGGTCCTCTCCGCCGTCGAGGGGCTGGAGGTGATCGAGCCGGGCTTCCGCGCCGCCGTCATCCCCATCACGCTGGGCGTGCTGCTGGCGCTGTTCCTGGTGCAGTACCGCGGCACGGGGGCGATGGGCACCTTCTTCGGGCCCGTCTGCGCGCTGTGGTTCGGCACGCTGGGCGTGCTGGGGCTGATGGAGGCGCTGCACAACCCGGCGGTCTTCGCCGCCGTCTCGCCCTGGTACGCCATCAACTTCTGCCTGCACTACCACCTGGCCGCCTTCATCGCGATGGGCTCCGTGGTGCTGGCGGTGACGGGGGCGGAGGCGCTGTATGCCGACATGGGGCATTTCGGCCGCAAGCCCATCCAGCTGGCCTGGATCGCCTTCGTGCTGCCCGCGCTGGCGCTCAACTACATGGGCCAAGGCGCGCTGCTGCTGCGCGACCCGGCGGCGATCGAGAACCCCTTCTTCCTGCTGGCGCCCGAATGGTTCCGGCCCTTCCTGGTCATCCTCGCTACGGCGGCGACCATCATCGCCTCCCAGGCGATGATCTCGGGCGCCTTCTCCATCGCGCGGCAATGCGTGCAGCTCGGCTTCTCGCCGCGGCTGGAGGTGCGCCACACCTCGGCCACCGAGGAAGGGCAGATCTACATGCCGCAGGTGAACACCGCGCTGCTGATCGGCGTGGTGATCCTGGTGCTGGAGTTCCACACCTCCGAGGCGCTGGCCGCGGCCTATGGCCTCGCCGTGACGGGCACCTTCCTGTGCACCACCATGCTGGCCTTCGTGGTGTTCCGCCGGCAGTTCGGCTGGGGCTGGGCGAAGCTGCTGCTGGTCTTCGTGCCGCTGCTGCTGCTCGACCTGTCCTACTTCATCGCCACCGCGCTCAAGATCCCCGAGGGCGGCTACGTGCCCATCCTCATCGGCGCGGTGGCCTTCGCGCTGATGTATGTGTGGTACCGGGGGCGGCAGCTGCTCTTCGCGCGCATCCGCGCCGACGGGCTGCCGCTCAGGTCCTTCCTGGCGCGGCTGCCGCAGTCCCGCACCACGCGCGTGCCCGGCATCGCCGTGTTCATGACCGGCCAGGCGGACTACCTGCCCGGCGCGCTGCTGCACAACCTCAAGCACAACAAGGTGCTGCATGAGCGCGTGCTGTTCGTGACCGTGCTGAACGAGGACATCCCGGCCGTGGGCGCCGAGCGCCGCGCCGAGGTGCAGGAGCTGGCCGACAACATCAGGCGCGTCATCCTGCGCTACGGCTTCCAGGAAAGCCCCGACATCCCGCGCGAGCTGGAGCGGCTGAACGCCGGGGGCCTCATCGCCTACGAGCCGATGCTGGCAAGCTACTTCCTGGGCCGCGAGACCATCGTGGCGGCGGCGGTGCCGAAGATGGCCGGCTGGCAGCAATGGCTCTACACGCTGATGAGCCGCAATTCGCTGCCCGCCACCGAATTCTTCCGCATCCCCAGCGACCGCGTGGTGGAGCTGGGCGTGCGCATCGCGATCTGAGCGGGGCCGATGCCCCTGAAGGGACATCGGCCCCACTCAGATCGCTGGCGTTGCCGTGCCCTCCCCGTCCGCGGGCGGAGCCCGCGGACTACGCCGGGCGCCCGCTCCGCGGGCTTGGCTTCGCGCCTCTGAAGGGGCGCGGCGCGCGCCGTGCGCGCGCATCCTCCGTCGGCGGTGCGTGTCCTGGAGTGGGGCGCCGGATGGCCGGCGCTCGCCTGCGGCGTTGCGCCTCTGGCGGTGGGTGCGGCGCTTGTCCTGATGGGATGCGCGGGCGGGCCGGCGCGCCTGTGGCGTCGCGCCTCTCGCGGTGGCGCCCGTCCTGCTGGGCCGGGCCGCCGCGCCTGGGCATCCCCACCACCCCGACAAACCCATCCCCAGCCCCGCAGCCGGACGCCTCCGGTCGCGCCGAGGCTTCGCCTTGGCGCGGAGACGAACCCCCAAGCTCAGCGCCCACGGCCCGGCACGCGCGAAGCCGCGTGGCCGCCCCCAGTCCGGCGGCCAACCGCACGGCACCAATGCCGCCTGCCAACCGGGGCCCCCGCGGCGTTTTTCCCCGAAGCGCAGCGAAGGGGAAAAATGGCGTGGGGCTCAAACCATCAGCATGCCCCCGTTCACGTGCACGGTCGTGCCCGTGACCCAGGCGGCCTCGTCGCTGGCGAGGTAGGCGACGGCGGCGGCCACGTCCTTCGCCTCGCCCATGCGGGCCAGCGGGATGCGCGACATCAGCGCGGCCTTCTGCGCCTCGTTCAGCTTCTCGGTCATCGGGGTGGCGATGAAGCCGGGCGCGACCACGTTCACCGTCACGCCGCGCGGCGCCACCTCCTGCGCCAGGGCCTTGCTCATGCCGATCAGCCCGGCCTTGGCGGCGGCGTAGTTCGCCTGCCCCGCATTGCCGGTGACGCCGACGATGGAGGCGATGGAGACGATGCGCCCGGCGCGGCGCTTCATCATGCCGCGCAGCGCCGCGCGCGCCAGGCGGAAGGGGGCGTTCAGGTCCACCTCCAGCACCGCGTTCCAGTCCTCGTCGCCCATGCGCAGGGCCAGCATGTCGCGCGTGAAGCCGGCATTGTTCACCAGGATGTCGAGGCGGCCATGCGCGGCCTCCACCCCCTCCACCAGTGCGGCCGGGGCGGCAGGGTCGGCCAGGTCGGCCACCTGCACCGTGGCGCGCTCGCCCAGCCCATCTGCCACGGCGCGCAGCTCGGCCTCGCGCCGGCCGGTCAGCACCACCTGCGCGCCTTGGGCGTGCAGCGCCTGGGCGATGGCGACGCCGATGCCGGAGGAGGCGCCGGTGACCAGCGCGATCTTGTTGGACAGGTCGAACATCGGCGCCTCCTAGCGCTGCGTGGCTTCGCTGGCCTGGCGGCCAGCTGCGCGGGCGCCCGTCACCAGTGCGATCGTGTTGGACAGGTCGAACATCGGCGTGGGGTCCTCAGGAAAACCGCTTGAACAGGAAGTGCCGCGCATGGCCGGGCGGCTGGTCGGTGATGGTGCCGAAGACGCGGTAGCCCTGCGCCTCGTAGAAGGGCCGCGCCTGGAAGGAGAAGGTGTCCACCCAGGCGCCGATGCAGCCGCGCGCCTTGGCCTCCGCCTCCAGCCGCGCCAGCAGCTTCGCGCCCAGCCCGGCACCGCGCAGGTCCTCGGGCAGGAAGAAGTAGTGCAGGAAGAACCAGGCGCCGTAGCACCAGCCGAAGGCGCCGCCGACCGGCTCGCCGCCCTCCTCGCGCCGCACCACCAGGGAGAGCGGCTTGTAGCCATGCGGGCCGACGAAGGGCGCGTTGAAGGCCGTCAGCCCATCCAGCGCCGCCTTCGCCGCGGGGTCGTCATGCAGCTCGGACAGGGTGACGTGCGGCTCCATCACAGCGCCTTCAGGAAGGCCTCGACCTCCGCCGGGGTGCCGATCGTCATGGCCTGGGCCTCGGGCGCGTTGCGCTTCATCAGCCCCGTCAGCACCTTGCCCGATCCCACCTCGGCGAAGCGGGTGCAGCCGGCGGCGACCATGGCGGCCACGCATTCGCGCCAGCGCACCGTGCCGGTCACCTGGCGCACCAGCAGGGCGCGGATGGCGTCGGGGTCGCTCACCGGCGCGGCCGTCACGTTCGCCACCACCGGCACGGCGGGCACCGCCATGGCGGCCTTCTCCAGCGCCGCCCGCATGGCGTCGGCGGCCGGGGCCATCATCGCGCAATGGAAGGGGGCGGAAACGGGCAGCAGCATGGCGCGCTTGATGCCGGCGGCCTTCGCGCCCTCGATGGCGCGCTCCACCGCCGCCTTCGCGCCGCTCACCACCACCTGGCCGCCGCCATTGTCGTTGGCGACCTCGACCACCTCGCCCTGGGCGGCCGCCTCGCAGATGGCGCGGGCCTGGTCGGCCTCGGCGCCCAGCAGGGCGGCCATGGCGCCCTCGCCGGGCGGCACGGCGGCCTGCATCGCCTCGCCGCGCAGGCGCAGCAGGCGGGCGGCGGTCGGCAGGTCGAAGGCGCCAGCGGCGGTCAGGGCGCTGTATTCGCCCAGGGAATGCCCGGCGACCAGCGACACGCCGCGCCCGAGGTCGAACCCGCCCTCCTTCGCCAGCACGCGGCAGACGGCGACGGATACGGCCATCAGCGCCGGCTGGGCATTGGCGGTCAGGGTCAGCTCCTCCGCCGGGCCGCCGAACATCAGGCGGGACAGGTTCTGCTTCAGCGCCTCGTCCACCTCCCCGAAGGTCTCGCGCGCCACGGGGAAGGCATCGGCGAGGTCCTTGCCCATGCCGGGGGCCTGGGAGCCCTGGCCGGGGAAGACGAAGGCGAGCGTCATGGCGCGGTGTCCCTGCGTGTGTGGCGTTGCGCGCGCTATCGCCGTCCCTCCCCCTGGCGTCAACCGCCGCCGCCCGCCATACCGCGGGGGCCATGACGATCACCGCCGAAGACCTGATCCGCCGCGGCGCCGAGCGCCACCGCGCCGGCGACCTGGACGGCGCCGAAAGCCATTACCGCCGCGCCCTGCGCCTGGCGCCGCAGCACCCGGACGCGCTGAACCTGCTGGGCGTCGCCGCCCGCCAGCGCGGCGACCTCGACGCGGCGCTGGAGCTGGCCGCCCGCGCCGTGGCCCTGGCGCCGGACAGCGCCATCTTCCTCGCCAACCACGGTGCGGCGCTGGCCGAGGCCGGCCGGCTGGGCGAGGCGCTGCCGGTGCTGGAGCGCACCCTGGCCCTGCGCCCGGATGACGTGGTGAGCCTGCGCAACTACGGCCAGGCCCTGACCGCCGCCGGCCGCCCGGCCGAGGCCCTGCCGCCCCTGCGCGAGGCCGCCCGCCGGGCGCCGGCGCCGGACATCCTGCTCTCCCTGGCCCATGCGGCGAAGGAGGCCGGCGAATACGCCGAGGCCCGCGCCGCCGCCGCCCGCGTGGCCGGCCCGCTGGCGGAACACGCGCGCTTCCTGCTGGCGGCGCTGGATGGCGAGGCCCCGGACCGAGCCCCCGCCGGCTACGTGAAGGACCTGTTCGACGCCTTCGCCCCGCGCTTCGACGCCGAGCTGCAAGGGGCGCTGGCCTATCGCACCCCCGCATTGCTGGCGGCGCTGCTGGGCCCCGGCCCCTTCGGGCGCGTGCTGGACCTGGGCTGCGGCACCGGGCTGTCCGGCGCGGCGCTGCGCCCGCTGGCCACGCGGCTGGAAGGGCTGGACCTGTCGCCCCGCATGCTGGCCAGGGCCCGCGCCGCCGGCCATTACGACGCGCTGCACGAGGGCGACCTGCTGAACTGGCTGCCGAAGCGCGCGGGCGCCTTCGACGCCGTGGTGGCGGCCGACGTGCTGAACTACCTGGGCGACCTGGCCCCGGCCTTCGCCGCCATCCGCGCCGCGCTGAAGCCGGGCGGCGTCGCGGCCTGGAGCCTGGAACGCGGCGAGGCGCCGGTGGCCCTGCATGACGGGCTGCGCTTCCGCCACGGCCCGGCGCACGCCGCCGCCCTGGCCGAGGCCGCCGGCCTGCGGGTGACGGCGCAGGAGGATGCGGCGCTGCGCACGGAGAAGGGCCGGGAGGTGGCCGGGGTGCTGATGCGCGCCACCGCCGGGTGACGCGCCCGCCTCAGCCCACGGCCGGCTGGTAGGCGCGGCCCTTCCAGCCGGACTTGAGGCCAAGCGCCGAGCGCCCCAGCGCCGCCCACTGGATGGCCAGCGCCACCAGCACGGTGAAGGGGTGCAGCGGCACGGTCCACCAGGGCTCGCCCGTGCGCCAGGTGACCACGGCGCGCAGGGCGAACATCAAGGCGATGGTCAGCACCGCCTCGGGGTCGGGCAGCAGGAACCAGGGCCACAGATGCGCCCCGGCCAGGATCACGGTCCAGACCGGCAGGCCGACGGGGGTGGCCATGCCCTCGCGCGCATTCTTGATGAAGCCCTGCCAGGACTGCGCGAAGCCGGCATACATGCGGCAGGTGGCGAGCGGCGCCCCTTCCACGATCTCCGTGTCGTGTCCCCGCGCGCGGAACAGCCGGGCGAGCGCGATGCCGTCATGCAGCACGCCCTTGATGGCGCCATGCCCGCCGATGGCGTCGTAGGCGCGGCGTTCCACCAGCACCAATTGCCCGCAGGCGGCGGCCAGGCTGGGCTTGCGCTGCGTAGCCCGCCCGCCGAAGGGCAGGTAGCAGATCAGCAGCATGTTGATGAAGGGCACGGTCAGCGCCTCGCCCAGCGAACCGATCACCTGGCGCGGCACGCCCGAGAGCATGGCGATGGAGCGCGACTGCGCATGCGCGGCCATGGCGGCGGCGGCATGCGGCGCCAGGCGCACATCGGCGTCAATGAACAGCAGGTGGGTGCCGGTGGCGTGCTCGGCGAGGCGGGCGCAGGCATGCACCTTGCCGGTCCAGCCCGGGGGCAGGGCGGGGGCCTGCACCAGCCGCACCCGCGCATCCCGCGCCGCGTAGTTGCCGACGATCAGCGCCGTGGCGTCGGTGGAGGCGTCGTCCATCACCACCACCTCCACCGCGCAGCCGGTGGAGGCCAGGGCGGCATCCAGGCAGGCGGCGATGTTCGCGGCCTCGTTGCGCGCGGGGATGAGGATGGAGACGCGCGTGCCCGCCGCCGGCACCCCGCGCGGGCGGGGCATGCGCCACAGGTTGATGGCGCCGAAGATGATCGGCATCAGCGCGAGCGCCAGGGCGAGGTGGGCGGCTTCCATCACGGGTCCTTCCGGCTGCCGCCGTGACGTGGGTCGAAAGCCTCGCCCCGCAAGGTGGCGCGGATGCGCTGCCACAGGCCGTAGAGGCCGCCCATGCCCTCGCGCGCCGCCGTCAGCGGCTCGAACAGCGCCTCGTCGCGGCGCATCGCGTCCTCCGCCAGGGTGTCCATCGTGGCGGTCAACGCGCGGCGCAGGGTTTCGGTGCGCGCCTCGCGCTCCTGCCCCAGCAGCGTGGCGGCGGGGATGGGGGCGCCAAAGCCCACCAGCGCCTCGGGGGCGCGCTCGCTCCAGAAGACGTATTCGATGGCCATGGGCAGGAAGGCCGCATCGGGGGCGAGTTCCGGCAGGCGGGGCAGGCCCGGCGCGATGGGCACCGGGCGTTCGCGCACATCGGCGAAGCGGCCGGGCGCGTTCAGCCACAGCATGTGCGCGGGCGCGGCCAGCACCGCCTTCGCGTCGCGCAGGAAGGCGACGGCGCCGCGGGCCGAATGCTGCTCGATGCCGAAGACGCCCAGGCGGCGCATGAAAGGGTAGCGCGCCAGGGCCTGGGCATCCATCGGCACGAAGCCCGGCCGCGCCGGGAACAGCCGGCGGGACAGCAGCATGAACAGCACGCCGTCCCACCAGCCCGGGTGGTTGGCGAAGACCACCAGCGGCGCGCCATCGGGCAGGGCGGGCAGCGGCGCGCGGCGCTGCACGCGCAGGGCGCGCATGTGCCGGGCGAAGAAGCGCGCGAAGACCCGGTCGAAGAAGCGCATGTGGCGCGCGGAGCGGAGCGCCACCGGCGAGTTGCCGGGCGGCCGGTTCAGACCTGCGGGCTGCGCCCTCCGGTCATCGGGCGTGCTGGGCGGCCGATTCAGACCTGCGGGCTGCGCCCTCCGGTCATCGGGCGCCATGTCATGCGGCCTCGGCCTCGCGCTGGCCCGCGATGCGCGCCGCCTCGCTCATGCCGCGGCCGCCGAGGTCGGTGTCCAGCGCGTCGGCGGCGATCCAGCCGCTCATCATCACCATCGGCATGCCCGGGCCGGGATGCGCCGCGCCGCCGGCCAGGTACAGGCCCTTCACCTGGCGCGAGCGGTTGCCCGGCTTGAAGGCGCCGAGGAAGGAGCCGTGCGAGGCCAGGCCGTAGATGGCGCCATCCAGCACGCGGTAGCGCTCATGGATGTCCACCGGCGTCAGCCGGCGCTCCACCACGATGCGCTCCTCGATGTCCTCCAGCCCCGCGGTCCGCTTCAGCTTGTCGAGGATGGTCTGGCGGTAGCCGGGGAACATCTCCTCCCAGTCATGGTGCGGGCGCAGGTGCGGGGTATGGACCAGCACGTAGAGCGCCTCGCCGCCCGGGGTGGCGCTCGTCGGGTCCGTCACGCTCGTCGCCGCGAGGTAGGCGGTGGGGTCCGGCGCGGGCACGCCCTTCTTGTAGATGGCGTCGAACTCCTCCTCCGCGTCGCGGGAGAAGACGAAGCAGTGATGCGCCAGGTGGTCATAGCGCCTGTTCAGGCCGAGGTAGAGCACGACGCCGCTGCACGCCGGCTCGAAGCCCTTCTTGCGGTAGGTCTCGCCCACCGCGCCGCCGACCAGCTCGCCATAGGTGCGGATGCTGTCCATGTTGGAGATCACGGCGTCGCAGGCGATGCGCTCGCCCGCCGTGGTGTGCACCGCCACCGCGCGGCCATTCTCCACCTCGATGCGCGCGGCATCGGTGGAGGGGCGGAGATCGGCGCCCAGCTCGCCGGCCAGCCTCGCCAGCCCCTCGGCCACGGCGCGGGTGCCGCCCACCGGGTACCACACGCCCTCGCTCGCCTGCATGTCGCCGATGGAGGCGAGCACCGCGGGCGCGAGATAGGGGTTGGAGCCGACATATTGGCAGAAATGGTCCAGCATCTGCGCCAGCCGCTCATCCGGCACATGGCCGCGGATGACCTTCGCCACCGTCTGGCCCATCCGCAGGCTCATCACGTCGGCCAGCGTGTTGGGGTTGAGGTTGGCGCGCATGTCCAGCGTGTCGCCGATGCCCTCCACGCTCTTCCAGAAGAAGAACTTTTCCGACACGCCGTGCAGGTGCTTCGAGACGCGCTGGAAGCGCCGGTAGCCGTCGCCGGAGCCGCTGCCGGGGGCGAAGCGGTCCATCTCGGCCGCCATCGCCTCCACATTCTCCTTCAGGTCAATCCAGCTGCCGTCGTCGAAGAAGCAGCGCCATTGCGGGTCCAGCCGGATCAGCGGCAGCTCCTTCGCCTGGTCGCGCCCGGCCTCGGCATAGATGCGGCGCAGCACGCGCGGCACGGTCAGGATGGTGGGCCCCATGTCGAAGCGGAAGGCGCCGCTGCCATCGGGCGCGTCCAGCACCAGCTGCGCCGCCTTGCCGCCCAGCCAGGGGTTCTTGTCCAGCAGCGTGACCTTGTGGCCGCGCGCGGCCGCCGTGCAGGCCGCGGCCAGCCCGCCGAGGCCGGCGCCGATGACGACGACGTGGGAGGTGGTGCCCATGATGGTTGTTCCCTACTGCGCCGCCATGGCGGTCTCGACGGTGACGGGCAGGCCCAGATCCTGCTGCACCAGCTTCGCGGTGATGCGCGCGCCCTCGTAGATCACGGGCAGGCCGGAGCCCGGATGCGTGCCCCCGCCCACCAGGTACAGGCCCTGCGTGTCGTTGAAGCGGTTGCGCGGCCGGAAGCTGAGCATCTGCAGCAGGTCGTGGCTGAGGTTGAAGGTGGCGCCGTAGCCCACCGCGAACTCGTCGTTCCAGTCCTGCGGCGTCACCATGCGCTCGGTGCGGATGCGCCCTTCCAGGTCGTGCAGGCCCAGCGCCTTCAGGCGCTCCAGCGCCACCTGGCGGAAGCGCGGCGCCTCCTCCTCCCAACTCGCGCCGGCGCGCAGGTTGGGCACCGGCACCAGCAGGTAGAGGGCGGAATGGCCCGGCGGGGCCATCGTCTCGTCGGTGGCGACGGGGTTCTGGATGTAGAGGCTCGGCACCTCGGGGATCTCGCCCGCCTCGATCTGCGCGATGTTGCGCTGGTATTCCTGGCTCAGCAGGATGGTGTGGTGCGCCAGCTGCGGGAAGCGCCCCTCCACGCCCAGATAGAGCATGAAGGTGGAGCAGGAATAGCGCGCCTTGCCGATCTTCGCGTCGCTCCAGGCCTTGCGGATTCCGTTGGGGATCAGCTTCGGCGCGGCATGGGCGAAATCGGCGTTCATCACCACCGCATCGGCCGCGACGTGGCGGCCGCCCGCATGCAGCCCGGTGGCGCGCGCGCCGTCGAAGGTGATGCGCTCGACGGGCGAGGACAGGTGGATCTCCGCCCCCATGCGCTCGGCCACGCGGGCCATCGCCTCGCTCACCGCGCCGCAGCCGCCGCGCGGGTGGAACACGCCGTACTCGTATTCCAGGAAGCTGAGGATGGTGAACATGGAGGGGCACTTGAACGGCGACATGCCCAGGTATTTCGTCTGAAAGGAGAAGGCGAGGCGGATGCGCGGGTCGCTGAAGTAGCGGCGCAGGTCGCCATCCACCATCTTGTGCGGCCGCAGGTGCTTGAGCGACTTCAGCATGTCCGGCGCCATCAGGTCGGCGGCGCTCAGGAAGGGGCGCTCCAGCGCGGGGCGGAAGGCGGCCAGCTTCTCGCGGTTCTCGCGCATGAAGCGGCGCACGCCGGGCGCGTCCAGCGGGGCGATGGCGCGGATGGCGGCCTCCAGCCGCTCCAGGTCCGGCGTGGCGTCCAGCGTGGCGTTCGTGCCATCTGCGCCCTCGAAGACCAGGCGGTATTGCGGGTCCAGCCGCAGCAGCTCCACCTCCTCCTGCAAGGTGGAGCCGCAGGCGGCGAAGATCTCCTCCAGGATGCGCGGATACAGGAAGAAGGTGGGGCCCAGGTCGAAGCGGTAGCCGCCGGGGGATTGCAGGGTGCGGGTGCGCCCGCCCACGACGCTGTCCTTCTCGTACACCGAGACGCGCGCCCCGCCGGCGGCGAGCTGCATGGCCGCCGCCAGCCCGCCCGGCCCGGCGCCGATGATGGCGACATGCGGGCGGGGCCGGCGCAGCGCCGGGGCGGGAGGGGAAGCGTTCATGCCGGTCCGGTCAGCGGTTTCTTACAGCCCTGTAAATGCTGCGCCGCCGGAAGGCTGCAAGAGGCAGGAATGTTTTTCGTTACGCCATCAGCGCCAGCAATTCGCCCGGCTTCTCCACCTCCGCGCAGGCGGCCCAGGCGCGCGGCAGCAGCCGGGCCAGGGCGAAGTCGCGCAGGGGGGCGTAGCGCGCATCCAGCGCCGCGAGATCGGAAGAGC
>JBEQBS010000040.1:0-15300 GCA_041639675.1 Rubritepida sp.
GGTGGCGGCGGCTTCGGCGGCGGCGACCGCGGCCCGCGCCGCGGCTTCGACGAGGGCACCGGCCCCGTCTATCCGCTCGAAGGCACGGTCAAGTGGTTCGACACGGTGCGCGGCTTCGGCTTCGTGACGCCGAGCGACGGCGGCCAGGACGTGTTCCTGCACTCCTCCGTGCTGAACCGCGCCGGCCGCACCGACCTCCAGCAGGGCGAGAAGGTGCAGCTCGACGTGCGTGACGGCCAGCGCGGCCGCCAGGCCGTGGGCATGAAGTAAGCCGCACCGGCTGCTTCAGGACGCAGCGGCCCCGGGGGAAACCCCGGGGCCGTTTGCGTTTCATCAACCTGTTGCGCGCCATGCTGTGCGGATGGGTTGGCTGCTTCTCCTCCTGCTCGCCGCGCCGGCCTCGGCGCAGGTGCCGCTCTGCATCCCGGAGCGCGAGGGGATGCTCCATTGCTTCGAGAGCCGGCTGTGCCGCTGCCGCTTCGACCCCGGCGGGCAGCTCGCCGGGCGGCCGCCGGGCCATCGCTGGGATTGCGGCCCGCTGCGCCCGGATTGCCGTGCACCCGATCCGCCGCCCCCTGCCACGCCCTGGCTGCCACCGCCGCAGCTGTTCCTCGATGCCCGCCCGCCGGTCAGCCGGTGACGCGGCGCCGGGCAATGCCGGCCCGCCGCGGCGCCGGCGGACGCATGACGGTGGTTGCGCCGCCATGCCAACCCGCCCGATGCTGCGCGCCATGATCGCACGCCGCACCGCCCTGCTCCTGCCCCTCGCCGCCCCTGCCCTGGCGCAGGAGGCGCCCTGGCCCAGCCGGCCGATCACGCTGATCGGCGGCTTCCCGAATGGCTCGGGCGTGGACATCTACCAGCGCCGCCTCGCGGAGCCGCTGTCGCGCGCGCTGGGCCAGCCCATCGTGGTGGACAACCGCACGGGGGCGGGCGGCAACATCGGCTCGGACTTCGTCGCCAAGGCGCGGCCGGATGGCTACACCTTCTACTTCGGCACCGCCGGCACCCATGCCATCAATGCGAGCCTCTACCGCTCCCTGCCCTTCGACGTGGTGCGGGACTTCACCCCCATCGCCCATCTGGGCGACGTGCCGAACATCCTGACGGTGAGCGCGGAGCGGCGGCCGAACCTGTCCGACTGCGCCGCCGTGCTGGCCTTCGCGCGGGCCAATCCGGGGCGGCTCAACTACGCCTCCACCGGCAATGGCGCCTCCACCCACCTGGCCGGGGCGCAATTCGCCAATGCCGCGGGCATCGAGGCGACGCACATCCCCTATCGCGGCCAGCCCGGCGCGCAGACGGCGTTGCTGGCCGGCGATGTGGACATCTTCTTCAACCAGACCGGCCCGGCCATCCCCGCCATGCGCCAGGGCCAGGTGCGCGGCCTCGCCGTCACCACCGCCGAGCGCCTGCCCAGCCTGCCCGATGTGCCGACGGTGGCGGAGGCCTGCAACCTGCCCGGCTTCGTGTCCACCACCTGGTACGGGCTGTTCGGCCCGGCCGGGCTGCCCGCGCCCATCGTCGCGCGCATGAGCGCCGAGGTGAACGCGGTGCTGGCCGACCCCTCCTTCCGCCGCTGGCTGACCGAGGACCAGGGCATCACCCTGCCGCCGGTGAACACGCCGGGGGGCTTCGCCGGGATCCAGCGTCGCGACATCGCCCGCTGGTCCGAGGTGGTGCGACGCTCCGGCGCCACGGTGGATTGAGAGGGCGCATTTCGTGCTTGAACGCGGCGAAGGGCACGGCTAGGGTCTGACATGTCATTGCATGGTCAGTCCACATGTTGCAGGCCATTCCCTTCGAGGCGCCCCTTTCGCTGACGGAACGCGCGGCCACCCAGCTGCGCGCCGACATCCTGTCCACCCGCCTCGCGCCGGGCGAGGTGATCTCCGAGGCGATGGCGGCCGAGCGGCTGGAGCTGGGCAAGGCCCCCATCCGCGCCGCCCTGGCCCGGCTGGGGGAGGAGGGGCTCGTCACCTCCGTGCCGCGGCGCGGCTGGGTGGTAAGCCTCGTCACCATCCGTGACATCCATGAGGTCTTCGACCTGCGGCTGATGCTGGAGCCCGAGGCCGCGCGCCGCGCCGCCGGCCGGGTGGATGCGGCGATGCTCCAGCGCCTGGATGCCATCTGCGCCGAGGGCTACGACCCCACCGACGCCGCCAGCGCCATGGGCTTCCTGGAGGCCAACAAGGCCTTCCACGTCGCCATCGCCGAGCTGTCGGGCAATGCCCGCCTGGCCAAGCAGATTGACCGGCTGCTGGATGAAAGCACCCGCATGCTGGTCATGGGCCTGTCGCGGCGCGACCGCACGGGCGAGATGGCGCATGAGCACCATGCGCTGGTGGAAGCCCTGGCCCTGGGCCGCGGCGAGGAAGCGGCCGGCCTGATGCACGCCCAGGTGGCCGAGAGCCGCGCCATGGTGGTGGCGGCGCTGACGGCGCCCGATGCGGGGATCGCAATATGAACGTCTTCCGCCCCGGCCTGGCGCTGGACGCCATGCTCTCCGCCATCGCCGGCGCCGCCCGCGCGGAGGAGGCCGCCCGCCCCGGCGCCATCGCCGATGCCATGGCCCCCTTCCTGCGCGACCCGCTGCTGCTGGCCGGGCGCGACTGCCCGGACTGCCCCGACCGCTACATGCGCCACCTGCTGGGCGCGGGCGAGGGCTATGCCGTGGTGGCGCTGGTGTGGCGGCCGATGCAGATGTCGCCGGTGCATGCGCATCGCACCTGGTGTGCCTTCGGCGTGCATCGCGGCATCCTGACGGAGCATTACTACGACCCGGCGACGCTGCGCCCCAACGCCGCCTTCCTGCGCTGCGAGGGCGAGACCTGCCACGGCCCGGCCGACTTCGCGCTGATCCATCGCCTGGGCAATTGCAGCGCCGAGCCTGCCACCTCCATCCATGTCTACGGCGCGGCGTATGAGCGTTTCGGGGACCAGGTGAACCTCGTGCTGGGCTGAGTCGTTCCTTCTCCGCAACTTCAGCGGAGACGACCCATGTGGAAGCTGGCCCTTCTCGCCTACATGCCGATCGCGGCCGTGATCTTCGGCTTCCTCGGCATGATCCTGTCCGTCACCGTGTCGCGCGAGACGCCCTTCGCCGATGCCGCCTGGGCCTATTACGGCGCGGCGGCGCTGAGCTTCATCGGCGCGGTGCCCGTCGCCTGGCTGGTGGCGCGCCGCATGCTGTGGCGGCGCGAGAGGCGCCTCGCATCGCCCGGTTGACCCGGCTTGCTGCGGCGCGTCATGCTTCCCCCTGAGGAAGACAAGGACGACCGACCATGCTGGACCGCCGCAGCCTGCTGCTTGCCAGTGCCGTGCTCCCCGGCGCGGCGCTGGCGCAGTCCCGTCCCGTCACGCTCGGCTACATGCTGCCGCTGACCGGCGAGTTCAGCCAGTACGGCATCCGCTTCCGGCAAAGCGCGACCCTGGCGCTGGAGGCCTTCAACGCGGCGCGGCGCATCCCCGTGCCGGTGCAGATCCTTTATGAGGACACGCGCAGCGATGCGCGCGAGGCGACCAGCGTGGCGCAGAAGTTCAGCGACAATGCGGAGATCGTCGGCGTGCTGGGGGATTTCTCCTCCTCCGCCTCCATGGCCGCGGCGCAGGTCTTCGCCCGCGCGCAGCTGCCGCAGCTGAGCCAGACGGCCAGCCACCCGGATTTCGTCGGCATCTCGCGCTTCCAGTTCCGCAACATCACCACCCAGGCCTATGAGGGGCCCTTCGTCGCGCGCTGGGCGGCGGGCAATGGCGTGAAGCGCGTCGCCGTCATCTGCATCCAGAACGACTGGGGGCAGAGCGTGGCGCAGGGCTTCAACACCGCCTTCCAGGCCGGCGGCGGCGAGATCACCAGCACGGAGTTCTTCAACCCCGGCAACCGCGAATTCCGTTCCATCCTGACGAAGATCCAGCGCGAGCGGCCGGATGCGGTCTACCTGGGCATGTTCTACGAGGATGGCGCGGCGGTGCTCCAGCAGCGCCGGCAGCTGGCGATGCGCATGCCCTTCTACGCCACCTCCTCCCTCTATGAGCCCCGCCTGATCGAGCTGGCCGGCGCGCCGGCGGCGGAGGGGCTGTTCCTCGCCACCAGCTTCATGCCCACCAACCCGGACCCCCGCGTGCAGGCCTTCGTGACGGAGCACACGCGCCGCTTCAACATGGAGCCCAACAGCTTCTCGGCGCAGGCCTTCGACGCGGTGAACATCATGCTCGAGGCCATCGCGCGCGCCGCGCCGGACGTCACCCGCGCCCGGCTGCGCGACGAGCTGGCGGCGACGCGCGACTTCCCCGGCGTCACGGGTGCCACCACCTTCGACCCGCAGACGCGCGAGCCCTCCAAGACGCTGGCGCGGATGCAGGTGCGCGACGGGCGGTTCACCGCGTTGTGAACCTGGACGTCTTCTTCCTCCAGCAGGTCCTGAACGGCCTGTCGGTGGGCTTGGTCTATGCGCTGGTGGCCATCGGCTTCACGCTGATCTTCGGCGTGCTGAACGTGGTGAACTTCGCCCATGGCGAGGTGTACATGCTCGGCGCCTTCGCCGGGCTGGTGCTGCTGACCACGCTGGGCCCGCCCTTGCTGGCGGCGGTGCTGCTGGTGCTGGCGGTCGGCGCCTTCCTGGGCTTCGGGCTGGAGCGCATCGCCTTCCGCCCCTTCCGCCGCTTCCGCGACGAGGCGAGCCTGAAATCCAAGGCGGTGCGCGAGGCGACGCTGCTCTCCTCGCTCGCCGTCTCCATCGTGGTGCGGGAGCTGACGGAGAAGTTCCTCGGCGCCGACATGCAGGTGGTGCCGGAACGCTTCCGCCTGCAGGAACCGATCCTGCTGGAGGATCTGGGCGTGACCGGCCCCTTGTCAGAGCTGGTCATCATTGACGGCCAGCTGTGGATCCTGGGCGCGGCGGTCGTGATGTTCGCGGCCCTGCAATGGGTGCTGCACCGCACCGACATCGGCCTGTCCATCCGTGCCGTCGCCGCCAACCCGCTGGGGGCGCAGTTCGTGGGCATCAACGCCAACCGGGTGGTGATCGCCACCTTCGCCATCGGCTCCGCCATGGGGGCCGTGGCGGGGCTGCTGATCGGCCTCTACACGGCGGACATCCAGCCGCACATGGGCTTCGCGCCCGGCGTGAAGGCCTTCGTGGCGATGGTGATGGGGGGCCTCTCCTCCATCCCCGGCGCGGTGATCTGCGCCATCCTGCTGGGCGTGAGCGAGGCCGTGGCCACCGAGTTCATCGCCCAGGGCTGGAGCGACATCATCGCCTATGCGGCGCTGCTGCTGGTGCTGCTCTTCTTCCCGCAGGGGCTGTTCGGGGGTGGGCGTGAGCGCGTCTAGCCGCAACCTCACGCTGCTGGCGCTGCTGCTGCTGGCGGTGCTGCCCGGCGCGCTGTGGCTGGCCGGCGGCGGCTACGGCTTCCGGGTCGCCACGGTCTGCGCCATCTTCGCCATCCTCGGCGTCTCGATGCAGCTCATCACCGGCGTGGCCGGGCTGCTGTCGCTGGGGCATGCGGCCTTCTACGGCGTGGGCGCCTATACGGCGGCGAAGCTGGGCACCTGGCTGGGCTGGCCCTTCCTGCTGACGCTGCCGGCGGCCGGGCTGGTGACGATGCTGGCCGGGCTGCTGGTGGCGGTGCCGACCATGCGGCTGGTCTCCATCTACTTCGCCGTCGCCACGCTGGGGCTGGGGCAGATGATCTACGTCACGCTGCTCAACTGGGTGGGCTTCACCCGCGGGCCGCTGGGCATCCCCGGCATCCCGGGCATCTCCATCCTCGGGTTGGACCTGTCCTCGGCCGCGGGCACCTACATGGTCACGGCGGTGGTGGCGCTGTTCAGCATCGCGGTGGCGCACCGCGTCGCGCATTCCTACCACGGCACCGCGCTGCGGGCGCTGCGCGAGGACGACCAGTGCGCCGCCGCCATGGGCCTGGACGTGCCGCGGCTGAAGCTGGAGGTCTTCGCCGTCTCCGCCTTCCTCGCCGGGCTGGCCGGCGCGCTCTGGGCGCATTCCACCGGCTTCGTCTCGCCCACCGATTTCCGTTTCAGCGAAAGCATCCTGATCCTGGCCATGGTGGTGGTCGGCGGGCTGGGCTCCATCCCGGGCGCGGTGCTGGGCGCCGTGCTGCTGGCCCTGCTGCCCGAGGCGCTGCGCTTCGCCGGCGACGTGCGCAACATCGTCGTCGGGCTGGTGATGTTCTCCTGCATCCTCTTCCTGCCGCGCGGCCTGCTGGGCGAGATCGAGACGCTGCGCGTCCTGCGCCGCATCGGCGAGGGCTGGCGCGCGCCGGATGGCCGCCTGCTCGGGTGGCGCTGAGATGCGGCCGATGCATCGCCCCCGGCTGCGCCCTGCGCGATCCGGACGCGGATGACCGCGCTGCTGGAAATGGACCGCCTGTCGCGCCGCTTCGGCGGGCTGCTGGCGGTGGACGATGTCTCGGGCGAGGTGCGCGAGGGCGACCTTTCCGGCCTCATCGGCCCCAATGGCGCCGGCAAGACCACGCTGTTCAACCTCATCAGCGGCTTCACCCCGCCCAGTTCCGGCGAGGCGCGCTTCATGGGCCGCCGGCTGAACGGCCTGCCGCCCCAGGCCATCGCCCGGCTGGGCATCGGCCGCACCTTCCAGAACCTGCGCGTCTTCCCGAACATGACCGCCTTCGACAACGTGGCGGTGGGCGCCGCCGGGCGCATCGGCCATGGCGTGTGGGATGCGCTGTGGCCCGGCCCCGCCGCCCGCGCCCGCGCCGAGGCCATCTCGCGCGCCGCCTATGACGCGCTGGACCGCTGCGGCCTGCGCGCCGAGGCCGAGCTGCTGGCCGCCCAGCTCGCCTACGGCAAGCGCAAGTACCTGGAGATCGCCCGCGCCCTGGCCACGCAACCGAAGCTGCTGGTGCTGGACGAGCCGGCGGCCGGGCTGAACGACCGCGAGACGGCGGAGCTGGCCGCCTTCATCACCCGCCTGAACGCCGGCGGGCTGACGGTGCTGCTGGTGGAGCACGACATGGGCCTGGTGATGGGCATCTGCCGCCGCGTGATGGTGCTGGCCTCCGGCCGCAAGATCGCCGACGGCACGCCCGCCGAGGTCCAGGCCGACCCCGCGGTGCGCGAGGCCTATCTGGGCACCGCCGATGCTTGAGGTGCCCCATGCTTGAGATAAGCGGCCTTCACGTGCGCCTCGGCGCGCTGGAGATCCTGCGGGGGCTGGACCTTTCGGTGCCCGGCCAGGGGGTCGTCTCCGTGCTCGGCGCCAATGGCGTGGGCAAGACCACGCTGATGCGCACCCTCTCGGGCATCTATGCGCCATCGGCCGGCAGCATCACCTTCGGCGGCGTGGCCATCGGCGGGTTGCCGGCGCATGCGGTGCTGCGCCACGGCATCGCCCAGGCCCCCGAGGGCCGGCAGATCTTCGGCGCCATGAGCGTGGCCGAGAACCTGCGCCTGGGCGGCATGCGGCTGGAGCGCGCCGCCTTCGCGGCCGAGCAGGAGCGCGTCCTCGCCCTCTTCCCCCGGCTGCGCGAGCGCTTCCGCCAGAAGGCCGGGTCGCTCTCGGGCGGCGAGCAGCAGATGCTGTGCATCGGCCGCGCGCTGATGTCGCGCCCGCGCCTGCTGCTGCTGGACGAGCCCTCGCTGGGCCTGGCGCCCAAGCTGGTGGCGCAGATCTTCGAGCTGGTGCGCGGGATCCGCGCCTCCGGCCTGCCGGTGCTGCTGGTGGAGCAGAATGCCCGCGCCGCGCTGGCGGTGGCCGACACCGCGCATGTGATGGAGGGCGGGCGCATCGTGCTGTCCGGCCCGGCGCGCGAACTGGCGGAGGACCCGCGCGTGGCGGAGGTGTACCTGGGCGGGCACGCCTGATGCGGCGCGCGCAGGGCCGGCCTGGCGGCGGCACGCGCGGCCGCCCGCTGGCGGGCGGCACCACCGCATGGCACCGGCCGGGATTTGCCGCCACCCGCCTGCGTCGGGCATGAAGGGGCATGTTCTCCGCGCCCCGCCTGCTCCTTGGCCTGCTGCTGGGCGCGCTCGCCTCCGTCATCTGGGGCGGGCATTCGGTGGTGGCGCGCATCGCCCTGCACGGCCAGGGCATCACCGTGCTGGACATCCTGTTCAGCCGCTACCTGCCCGCCGCCCTCATCCTCGGCCCGCTGGCCTGGAAGGACCGCCACGCCATCGCCGCGCTGGGGCTGCGGCGGCTGGGGCTGCTGGTGCTGACCGGCGGCTGCGTGAACCTCACCCTCTTCGTCACGGCGCTGCACTACGCCCCGGCCAGCCATGGCGGCACCATCGCGCCGATGACCGGGCCGGTGGTGGGCGCCATCGCCGCCTGGTGGCTGCTGAACGAACGGCCGACGCCCGGGCGCGTCACCGCGCTGGGCTGTATGCTGCTGGGCGTGCTGCTGATCGGCTGGGACGGGCTGGGCGGCCACCCGGGCGCCTGGCGGGGGGACCTGATGCTGCTGGGTGCCGGCGGCACCTGGGGCGTCTTCACCGTGCTGCTGCGCCGCTTCGGGCTGGGGGCGATGGCGGCCAGCGCGGCCGTGACGCTGGCCTCGCTGGCGCTGGTGCTGCCGGTCTTCCTGGTGTTCCGCGCCGGCGCCTTCTTCGCGCTGCCCTGGCAGGTCTGGTCCTGGACGCTGCTGGCCCAGGGCGTGGCGCTGGGCGCGGCCTCCATGCTGCTCTTCGCCCGCAGCGTGGAGATGCTGGGCGCCACGCGCGCCGCCACGCTGTCGGTGCTGGTGCCGGTGGTGGGGCTGACGGCCTCCTGGGCCGTGCTGGGCGAGCCGATCGGCTGGCTGAAGGCCGGCGGGGCGGCGCTGGCGGTCGGCGCCATGCTGGTGGCGGTGCTGTTCACCGGGCGCCGCCTTTAGGCCGCGGCCGTCAGGCCGGCCGCTCCTTCCCGGGTCGCGGCCGTCAGGCCGGCCGCTCTTTCCCGGGTCGCGGCCGTCAAGCCGGCCGCTCCGGCCTGACCCACCCCGTGGTGACGTGCACGCAGGGCCTGTCCGGCTCCCCGGCGCGGGTGATGACCACCTCGCCGAACAGGGAGCGCCCGCCACCCTTGATGAGCCGCGCCTCGGCGATGATCGGCCCCGGGCCGCAGGGGCGCAGGAAGGCGACGTTCATGCTGGCGGTCAGGCTCTCGTCCCGGCCGCCGTTGAGGGACAGCAGCGCCGCCCACATCGCCACGTCGGCCAGGCCCATGATGGCCGGGCCGCTGACCGTGTTGCCGGGGCGCAGCAGGCGCTCGGCGAAGGGCAGCTCCAGCCGCGCCGTGCCGCCTTCCGCGTGCAGCACCCGCACGCCCCATTCGCCCGCCAGCGGCACGCCGCGATGGATGATGCGCTCATACTCCGCAGGCGCCACGCGCGTGCCTCCCCCTGTGTCCCGACGGGATGTTTGCACGGCGCGCCGTGGCCGGCCTACCGTGCCCTCGGCAGGCAACGACCTGCCGAGGAGGGACCGCCAATGATCCATCGCCGCACGCTCGCCCTGGGGCTGCTCGCCGCCCCCGCCCTTCATGCCCAGGGCGCCTGGACGCCGCTGTTCAACGGCCGCGACATGGAGGGCTTCACGCAGGTGGGCGACGCCAATTGGCGCGTCGAGGACGGCGCCCTGGTGGCCGACCGCGGCAATGGCTTCCTGCTGACCACGCGCAGCTTCGCCGATTTCGACCTGCGCGCCGAGGTCTTCCTGGATGAGCGCACCAACAGCGGCATCTTCATCCGCATCAGCGACCCCGCGCGCATCGGCGCCGCGACATCCTACGAGGTCAACCTGTGGGACCAGCGGCCGGAGCAGCGCTACGGCACCGGCGCCATCGTGGACATCGCCGCGGTGGACCCCATGCCGCGCGCCGGCGGCCGCTGGAACACGCTGGAGATCAGCGCGCGCGGCGAGGCGATGTCCGTCACCCTCAACGGCCAGCGCACGGTGGATGGCGTGCGCCACGCCCGCTTCCGCGACGGCCCGCTGGCCCTGCAGCACGGCATGGGCGTGAACAACGACGACACCGGCGTGGTGCGCTTCCGCCGGGTGGAGGTCCGCACCCCGTGACCGCCATCCGCCCCATGTCCCGCGCGGAGCTGGAGATGGTGCTGGACTGGGCGGCGGCCGAGGGCTGGAACCCCGGCCGCGCCGATGCCGCCTGCTTCCACGCCGCCGACCCCGGGGGCTTCCTGCTGGCCGAGGCTGCCGGCCGCCCGCTGGCCGCCATCGCCGCCGTGCGGGCCGGGGAGGGGCAGGGCTTCATCGGCCTCTACATCGCCGCCCCCGGGGCGCGGGGGCAGGGGCATGGCATGGCCGTGTGGCAGGCCGGCATGGCGCGGCTGGCGGGGCGCTGCGTGGGGCTGGACGGCGTGGTGGCCCAGCAGGCCAACTACCGGAAATCGGGCTTCGCCCTCGCCTGGAACAACGCCCGCTACCAGGCCGCCGCGCCCCGCCTGCCGGCGGCGGAGCACCGCACGGAACCCGCGCGCTTCGACGCGCCGCTGCTGGCCTTCGATGCCGCGCATTGCGGCCACGGGCGCCCAGCCTTCCTGCGCGCCTGGCTGGACGCGCCCGGGCATGTGGCGCTGGTGACGCGCGATGGAACAGGGGCCATCACCGGCTTCGGCGTGCTGCGCCCCTGCCGGGAGGGCAGCAAGATCGGGCCGTTGTTCGCGCGCGGCGAGGGCGAGGCGCGCAGCCTGCTGGCCGCCCTGGCCGCGCGCCGCCCGCCCGGCCCCCTGGTGCTGGACGTGCCGGAGGACCACGCCGCCGCCGTGGCCCTGGCGCGCGAGGCCGGCATGGCCAAGGTGTTCGAGACGGCCCGCATGTACACCGCCGCCCCGCCGGCCATGCGGCGGGAGGGCGTCTTCGGCATCACCAGCTTCGAGCTGGGATGAGGCGTCAATGCAGGCTGGCGCCGCGCCGGCCGCGCCCCTTCGGCTTGGGCTCGTAGCCGCCGCCGCCAGGGCCCAGCGGCTTGGGCTTCCAGTCCTTCTTCCTCGCCGGCGTCACCTCCTGGAGCGACCGCCCGGCGAGGTTGGGCGCGGTGATGCCCAGCTCCATCGCCTCCAGCCGCTTGATCTCGTCGCGCAGGCGGGCGGCGGTCTCGAACTCCAGGTCGGCGGCGGCGGCGCGCATCTTGCGCTCCAGCTCGGCGATGGCGGCGCGCAGGTCCTTGCCGACGAAGTTGGCCGTGGCGTCGCCCTCGCTGGCCTCCACCGTCACGTAGTCACCCTGCGTCACGTCCTTCAGCACGTCGGCGATCTCGCGCTTGATGGTGGTGGGCGTGATGCCGTGCGCCTGGTTCCAGGCGAGCTGCTTGCTGCGGCGGCGCTCCGTCTCCTCCAGCGCCGCCTTCAGGCTGTCGGTCATGCGGTCGGCGTAGAGCACCACGCGGCCCTCGGCGTTGCGCGCCGCGCGGCCGATGGTCTGGATGAGCGAGGTGCGGGAGCGCAGGAAGCCTTCCTTGTCCGCGTCCAGGATGGCGACGAGCGAGCATTCGGGGATGTCCAGCCCCTCGCGCAGCAGGTTGATGCCCACCAGCGCGTCGAAGACGCCGCGGCGCAGGTCGCGGATGATCTCGATGCGCTCCAGCGTGTCCACGTCCGAATGCAGGTAGCGCACCTTCACCCCCATCTCGGTGAGGTACTCCGTCAGTTGCTCCGCCATCTTCTTCGTCAGGGTGGTGATGAGCACGCGCCCGCCCTTTGCCGCCTGCGCCTTGCACTCGGCCAGCAGGTCGTCCACCTGGCCTTCCACGGGGCGGATTTCCGTCACCGGGTCCACCAGGCCGGTGGGGCGGATCACCTGCTCGGCGAAGATGCCCTGGGTGCGCTCCATCTCCCAGGGGCCGGGCGTGGCGGAGACGAAGACGGTCTGCGGGCGGAAGGCGTCCCACTCCTCGAACTTCAGCGGGCGGTTGTCGGTGCAGGAGGGCAGGCGGAAGCCGTGCTCGCTCAGCACGATCTTGCGGTTGTAGTCGCCGCGGAACATGCCGCCGATCTGTGGCACCGTGACGTGGCTTTCATCCACCACCAGCAGCGCGCCCTCGGGCAGGTATTCGAACAGGGTGGGCGGTGGCTCGCCCGGATTCCGGCCGGAGAGGTAGCGGCTGTAGTTCTCGATTCCCTTGCAGACGCCGGTGGTCTCCATCATCTCGATGTCGAATTGCGTGCGCTGCTCCAGCCGCTGAGCCTCCAGCAGCTTGCCCTCCGCCTCCAGCTCGCGAAGGCGCTGCTTCAGCTCCTCCTTGATGCGGACGATCGCCTGGTTCAGCGTCGGGCGCGGCGTGACGTAGTGGCTGTTGGCATAGATGGAGATGCGGTCGAACTGGCCGGTGATCTCGCCGGTCAGCGGGTCGAACTCGCGCAGATCCTCGATCTCGTCGCCGAACAGGGAGATGCGCCAGGCGCGGTCCTCCAGCTGGGCAGGCCAGATGTCCACGCTCTCGCCGCGGATGCGGAAGCAGCCGCGGCCGAAGGCGGCGTCGTTGCGTCGGTACTGCTGCTCCACCAGCCCCTTCACCAGCGCGTCGCGCGGCAGGGTGCCGCCGCGCTCCAGCTTCACCACCATCTTCGAATAGGTCTCGACCGAACCGATGCCGTAGATGCAGGAGACGGAGGCGACGATGATGACGTCGCGCCGCTCCAGCAGCGCCTGGGTGGCGCCGTGCCGCATGCGGTCAATCTGCTCGTTGATCTGGGAGTCCTTCTCGATGTAGGTGTCCGTGCGCGGGACATAGGCCTCCGGCTGGTAGTAGTCGTAGTAGGAGACGAAGTACTCCACCGCATTGTCGGGGAAGAAGGACTTCATCTCCCCATAGAGCTGCGCCGCCAGCGTCTTGTTGGGCGCGAGGATCAGGGTGGGCCGCTGCACCGCCTCGATCACCTTCGCCATGGTGTAGGTCTTGCCCGAGCCGGTGACGCCCAGCAGCACCTGGTCGCGCTCGCCGCCCTGGATGCCGGCCACCAGCTCGGCGATCGCGCGCGGCTGGTCGCCCGCCGGCTCGATCTTGACCTTGGCGCCGTCCGGCCCCTCCACCTCGAAATGTGTGCGCAGCGGCGGGCCGTAATCCGGCACGGGGCGGCGGATCGGCTGGAACAGGACCGGGCTGAGCATGTTCATGGCAACGGATATGGAACACCGGGGGCCGGAAATCACCCCCGAAAAGTATCGCAGGCCGCCACGCCCTCGGCCTGCAGGCCGCGGCGGAACCACGTCACCCGCTGCTGCGCGCTGCCATGGGTGAAGCTCTCGGGCCGCACGGCGCCGTGCCCGGCCTGGATGCGGTCATCGCCCACGGCGGCCGCGGCGGCCAGGCCTTCCTCGATGTCGCCGCGCTCCAGGATGCCGCGCATCTCCTGCGCGCGCTGCGCCCAGAAGCCGGCCAGGCAATCGGCCATCAGCTCGGTGCGGACGGAGATGGCATTGGCCTCGGCCCGGCCGCCGGCCTGCTGCTGCGCGCGCTGGGTGGCGGGCAGCACGCCCAGCAGGTTCTGCACGTGGTGCCCCACCTCATGCGCGATGACATAGGCCTGCGCGAAGTCGCCCGGGGCGCCCAGGCGGCGCTGGAGCTGGGCCATGAAGTCGAGGTCAATGTACACGCGCCGGTCCAGCGGGCAGTAGAAGGGGCCCATCTGCGCCTGCGCCGCGCCGCAGCCCGATTGCACGGCGCCGGAGAAGAGCACCAGCCGCGGCGGCTCGTAGCTGCGGCCGGCGCGCTGGAACTCGGCCGTCCAGACATCCTCGGTGGAGGCGAGCACGCGCGAGACGAAGCGCGCGCCCTCATCCTCGCCGGCCGGGCGCGGCGTGCCGCGCTGCTCGGCCTGCTGCTGCTGCGCCGGTGGCGCGCCGCCATCGAGCTGGTTCAGCACCACCCCCGGATCCACGCCCAGGAACATGGCGATGAGCGCGATCACCACCACGCCGATGCCACCGCCGGCGATGCCGCCGCGCCCGATCGGGAAGCCGCCGCCGCCGCGCCGGTCCTCCACGTACTGGCTCTCGCGCTCGTCATCCATCCGCATGGCCGGCCCTCCATCTCTCGGGGCGCGAACGCGCGGCGGCGTGCTTCCATTTGCGTCAGCCTGCCGCGCCCCTATATCGGCGCCGAGAGACAAGGACGGATTGATGCCCGAGGACGTGGACCCCGACGACCTGTTCGTGACCGACGACGCCTATGCCGCCGGGCGCAAGGCCTTCGGCGAGGGTGCGAGCGTGCTGGAGAACCCGATGGCGCAGACCGGCGACTGGGGCAAGGCCTGGTTCGCCGGCTGGCTGGACGGGCTGGCCGATGCCGTGACGGGCCAGGACCGCGCCAAGCCCGCCTTCGCCCGCCTGCTGCGCAAGGACCGCGCCGAGCCCTTCTGACGCAGGAAAAAGAACAGGCTGACAACTTTTTGTTGACGAAGATCGGGGAACCTACCTAGAACATATCACGATTCCTTGGGGAACCCCCGCCCATGCTCACGCGCAAGCAGCACGAGCTGCTCATGTTCATCCACAAGCACTTCACCGCGACGGGCTTCTGCCCCTCCTTCGAGGAGATGCGCGCCGCGCTCGACCTCAAGAGCAAGTCCGGCATCCATCGCCTCATCACCGCGCTGGAGGAGCGGGGCTTCCTGCGCCGCCGCGCCCATCGCGCCCGTGCGCTGGAGGTGGTGCGCCTGCCCGAGGAGCTGACGCGCCCCCCGCGCGCCGAGGTCACGCAGCTCGACGCCGTGCGGGCGCGGCGCGCCGCCGCCCAGCCTTCCGCCCCCGCGCGGCCCGGCAATGCCCACCTGCCGATGATGGGCCGCATCGCCGCCGGCACGCCGATCGAGGCGCTGCGCAATCCCGCCGAGATGGTGGAGGTGCCCGCCGACCTGCTGACCGGCGGGGACCACTACGCGCTGGAGGTCGCCGGCGATTCCATGGTGGAGGCCGGCATCCTGGACGGCGACCTGGTGGTGATCCGCCAGGGCGAGACGGCGGAGAACGGCGCCATCGTCGTGGCGCTGATTGACGAGAACGAGGTGACGCTGAAGCGCCTGCGCCAGCGCGGCAACGCCGTGGCGCTGGAGCCCGCGAACCAGTCCTACGAGACGCGCATCTTCGCCGCCGGGCGGGTGAAGGTGCAGGGGCGCCTCGTCGGCCTCATCCGCAAGAACCACTGAGGATACCCGGGAACTGCCCCGGCAGTTCCCGCGCCAGGAAGCCGGGCGGGCCCAGGCGCCGCCCGGCCTGGGCGTGCAGCCACACGCCCCAGATGGCGGCGCGCAGCGGCGGCGCCCCGCGCGCCAGCAGCCCCGTGATGGCGCCCGCCAGCACGTCGCCGCTGCCGGAGATCG